>NZ_JBEZGK010000010.1:0-264683 GCF_040649935.1 Micromonospora sp. NPDC048842
TCTTAGAGTGACCACCCTCTATACCGGAGCTCCGCTGCTTTACGCCTCAGACACGCCTTGACGATCCGCCCAACCGCTTAACTGAACGGCGTTGGTACTAGACGCCGTCGTCTTGGCCCACCGAGCGGCTCCTGCTTATTCGCAGCTCACGGACTGCGTCCTGCGACTCAGGTCGATTCCATAGAGGAAGCGGGTCCGATTCGATCATTCTTTGTCCCCGCTCGACCGAAATAGAGTCATGCGAAGTGGAGCTGCGAGGCGCACGGATGAAAATTCCCAATGTCGTGCACCTGGCATGAGCCGACGTCGTTGACCGTGACGGCGGGGCCCTCAGCCGTCCGGCGTATTGCGGCGCCGGGGTAAGACGTCTAGCGTCACGTCCAGCGGGTACCCATGTTCAGCCTAAAGGAGCACTCGGTCACCGGAAGTCTCATCGTGCCCGTCGCGCACAATGGATCCGAGCGAGAGGTGCTACATGGACTGTGTTCTCACGGGCCCTGGCCATCGGCTGCAGGATACGCATTTCATTTGGCTTGAGATAACGAGCAACTGCCAGCTCGAATGTCGGAAACTGCAACCCCGTCGTAAACCCGCCGCCCTGTAATCCTACTGCTGGCTCCCTCCACGGCCAGAGCCTGAGCCTCGACCGCCAGGACCCGTCTGTGGTCCATACTCGAGATAGTAAACGGTTTCCGGTCCCCTTCTTGCCTAAGCGTTTGAGTGGGGAAGGGGCCGGGAGGCACGATACTGCCCGGTGTGTGACCCCGATCCTCGCAGGCATCTGGAAGCTCCCAAGGGCGGCCACCAACCGAAGACGATAGTCATCTGCGCGGACTGCCCGATCGACCGCCGCTCGAGGGTGTGGGCGCGGCTGAGGTGATCCTCGACATCTCCGCTGAGCCTGCCCCCGGTTACGCCTAGCAGAAATGCAAGAGGTGTCTCATGGACCACCAGCTTTCCGAAAGTCAGAAAAATGAGTATCTAAATGAGATTCGAAAATTCTTGGCATGGGCGGCTAGCGATGGCCTTGGCCGTATGTCAATGATCCTTCGCATGACTCTTCCATCTGTGCACACTGATGCCCAAGGGCTAGTAGAAATGCGTGAGTATCTGGACGTTGTTCGCAGAGAGGGGTTGACCCCCGACGTCGGCATACCAGTGATTAAATTGCTCATTCAGACGGGGAAGCATGTGGAGGAGTTCGGCGCCCCGATGCCGTCCCATGAAGCGGTCTCCCATCTATCGGCAGGCAGGCTTGGTCATGGTGGCGGATCGTTGCTCTAGCTGCACAGTGCCGCTATCGAAGCGCAGGTGCACCAATACTTTGACCTGCGAGCCAGTCAGCGATGGCCCGTGGGCGTTGTTGACCATCAGGTAGTCAATGAGGTCGTGACCGCCGTCACCGGGCGTCTCGACCTAACGCTGAAGATCCGCGGCAGTCAGCCCGTTCAGACGGCCGATGTAACTCGAGCGATCCCGCGTCGGAGGTGCATGTGCCGTCATCGGCAAGAGGCGGCCAGTGATCGGGCCGTAACGACGGCCCGCATGAGGTACGAGCCAGTCGCGCTCCCGTCCCGCGTGGCTGAGGCAGCGCCTGACGTTGTGGGAGGAACCGTTGCCTGACAAGAAGACCTACGAAGCCACCACCCCGGACTGGGCGCGCATCCGGGCCTATGCCAAGCGCGTCGCCGGGGAGACCCGCAAGGCGAGGGAAAGCGCCATCTCCTACACCACGACCGAATACCAGACGCAGACAAAGCAGGTGGAGGTCAGATACGGCCTCTTCGATTTGTTCACCAGGGTCGAGAACAGGTCGGAGCGGGTCGCGGTGGCCCGACGGGTGGACGTCGTCGGATCCCACTGGCTGCTCGATCGACGTCACCATCACATCCAGCGCAACACCAAGCACCGGAACGTCACGCAACAAGAAACCACCCACGAGCAGCACTACGTGGTCCTGCTGCCGGACGGTGGGTTGAAGAAGATAGTGGTATGGGAAGAGGAGTTCCTCCGCACCGAGAACGGCAAATCGACCTTTTTTACCACCCGCAAGCACTTGGTGGCCGACCTCGACGATCGCGACGTGCGAGCGATGGATTTCGAGAAACGCCACACTTCGTACAGTGCCGACCGCATCCAGACCTGGGGCGACCACGAACTCGGCAAGCGGTTACTTACCCACGCTAAGGGCGTCGGACTTACCCAGGCCTTGAAACGCCTGCTCTGATGCGGCCGGAATCGGTCACAAAAGGCGTCGCTCTGAGCTGGCGACAAGATCCGGAACCTTTGTCGGCCGGGAACGCCCCGTAGCCGGACGGCACAGGCCGGATGCCTACCGCCCGGCCGTTGCGCGGGCGATCAGGGGAAGCCCGTGGTCGGGCAGGACAACGATGAACTGCCACGGTCCGTGCTCGACCCTGGCAAGCCCGACCCTTCTGTTGACGCTAAGCGCCGCGACCATGGCGGGGCCGCCTTCGACGGAATGCTCCAGTTGGACGTAGTGCTTGGCCAGGCTGACGGCGGGGCCGTTGATCCACAGCTTGATCTCGGCACCTCGGTGCAGAGCGTCGAGCAGTTCGTCGCGCGTTGGTCCCGCCGCAGCCGCCAGGACCCGGTCGTAAAGGCGTTCCTGATCGCAGGGGCGGGTAGGGGCGACGGCGGCCTGCTGCCGGCAGGTCGGGCAGGCTGCGGCGTCCTCGCGGTCGAAGAGGTGCCGGCACAACTCGATCTGGTCCTCGACGAGGCCGCACAGGGTTTCCTCGCTGTTCCAAGCGTGCTCCACGCCTGGTCTGAGCAGGTGGACCGCAGCCGCGAACTCGGCCGGTACGCGTGCGATGGCGAACGACCAGCCTTCTTGATCAGCAGACATCACGGCGCGAGGTTACCGAACCAGGGTTGAGGCGGGGCACCTCTGCCGCCAGGACCCAAGGAGCACGCTGGAAAAAAAGCCTCCCGGGGCGCAGCCGAGTGACCAATCCGGTGATCTGACACCTGCACCACCCGGCCCCGATGCCGAACGGCCCCATCGACGCCGCCCGCCGGTCCGAAACCCCGGCTCTGCCGCCCGTCGACGTCGCTACATCGTTCAGGCGCAGGCTGGCCCTTGTGGTGCCGTTGGACGCAAATCGCAGCCAGAGTCACTGACCCGTCCGCAAGGCCGGCCATCGACTCCGATGACCGGCTCACTGAGAGGACCGCGCTGCGCGTCGGTGGTGAGACCAAGCGATAGGGCTCAGCAGCGCGGTCACACTCGTTGTGGCAGGGTCACGCGGAGTTGCGCCACTTGCGGCCGTGCCGGCCGATGAGTCGGTCGGCGTCGGTCGGGCCCCAGGAGGCGGCCTCGTAGGTGGGGATCGGCGAGTTGTCCTTCTCCCAGTTGTCGATGATCGGGTCGACGATCCGCCAGCACTGCTGCACCTCGTCGCTGCGGATGAACAGCGACGCGTCACCGATCAGCGCGTCCAGGAGCAGACGCTCGTACGCCTCCGGGGACTCCTCGGCGAACGTCTGGTCGTAGGAGAATTCCATTGTGGCGGTGCGGACCCGGAAGGAGTGGCCCGGCACTTTGGCACCGAAGCGCAGCGAGATGCCCTCGTTCGGCTGAATCCGCAGGATCAGCGCGTCAGCATCGAGACCGGTGAGCTGGTCGGTCGGGATCGGCAGGTGCGGCGGCCGCTGGAACTGTAGCGCCACCTCGGTGAGCCGGGCCGGTAGGCGCTTGCCGGTGCGGACGTAGAACGGCACTCCCGCCCAGCGCCAGTTGTCCACGTTGAGCCGCATCGCGGCGTAGGTCTCGGTCCGCGACAGGGGGTCGACGCCGGCCTCCTCGCGGTAGCCGGCCATCAGCTCCTCGCGGGTGCCGCCCCGGGTGTACTGTCCCCGGACCGCCGCCTCGGCGATGTCCCGGTCGGTGGGGAGCCGGATCGCCTGCAGCAGCTTCACCTTCTCGTTGCGCAGGCCCTCAGCCTCGAATGAGGCCGGCGGCTCCATCAGTGCCAGCGCGAGCACCTGGAGCACGTGGTTCTGCACGATGTCCCGCATCGCGCCGGCGTCCTCGTAGAAGCCGCCGCGGCTGCCGACGCCGAGGGTCTCGGCGACGGTGATCTGCACGTGGTCGACCCAGGAGCGATCCCAGATGGGCTGGAAGATCGAGTTCGCGAAGCGAAGCGCCAGCACGTTCTGGACAGTGTCCTTGCCCAGATAGTGATCGATGCGAAAGACCTGGCGCTCGTCGAACGCGCTGTGCACGACGCCGTCGAGCTCGCGGGCCGTGACCAGGTCGCGCCCGTACGGCTTCTCGATGACCAGGCGGGAGAATGAGCCTTCGCGTGGCTGGTTGAGCCCGACACCGGCCAGTCCGTTGATCACCGGCTCGAAGGCCCCGGCCGGGGTGGACAGGTAGAAGAGCCGGTTGCCGGACGTGCCCCGCTGTGCGTCCAGCTCGTCGAGGGTCTCGACGAGCCGCTTGTAGGTCTCCGGGTCGTCGTAGCCGCCGGCCACGTACCGTACGCCGCCCTGGAGCTGGCGCTTGCTGACGAGGGTGCGTTCGCCGAGGGCGCTCTCGGCGAACTGCTCGTCGGTCATCGACGTACGGGCGACGCCGACCAGCGCGAACTGGTCCGGGAGCCGCTCGTGCCGAGCCAGGCTCTCGATGGCGGGCAGCAGCTTACGCCGGGTCAGGTCACCGGAGGCGCCGAAGATCACCAGCGTGGCCGGCGGGGCACTCCGCTCCTGGATGAGCTGAGATGCGTGGTCCATGGTCTGCGTTCCTCCGGGCACAAGGGGTGTGGGATCGGGGGCGGTGCTGTCCTGCCAGGGATAGCGCGGGCTGTGGCGGTAGTGTCCGGGGCCACGCGGCGTGCCCCGTTGGTCACGGAGCTTGAGCGTCCCATGCTCGGCTGATGGGTAGGCGATCCGGTGCGGTCTGTCGGCGTACGTGATGGTGGTACGAATGATCGTGGCCAGATAGCCCGCGGAGGTCAACGGTCTCGCCGACGGCGGCGCCGCGGACCGCCAGCGGGCGGTTGCGGCGTTGCGCTGGTCTGGTGGTGGTGGCCCATCCTGATGCCGGTCTCATTGAAGGGCTGTTCGTATCCGCCTGTGACCGGAAGATGACCGGCAGAGTGCTCGCCCCGCAGCACCAGGCCGCAGCGGATTCTTGAGGTGCCCAACGCGAGCGGGAGCGGCGTCGGTGGGCAGTGGGGGACCTCATGCTCGCTGCGTCAGCCAGCTCCACCGCAGCGGTTTTGCCTGCGGCTCTCATCTCGGAATGGGGCGTAGCTCATCATCCGCGGTCTGCTGGTCCTCGCTCGGCGTCCCAGCGCCCGCCGGATCCTCTGGGACTCTGCGACTGGCCCGCGGTTCTACGGCAGCAGCGGCAGGTGGGGACGTGACGATTGTCAGTCCCCACCGTCATTGCCGTACTCGGAGAATGGAGCGATTCTGCCGGCGTCAGCGCCCGGTGGACACGATGTTTGAGGATTGCCCGTTCTGCTCGTCGCGCTTCAGGCGCTTCGCAGTCTGCTTCTCCTTGATCGTCTTGCCCTTCTTCTTGACGTTCGCCTTGCTCGTCGAGTCCTTGGACATGATCGAACCTCCTGGAGCAGGTCGGTGAACGTGCAGCGTGGTACTCGCCTGATCGCGGCGGCAGGTGACAGGAGACCCGCGGCGGGCGCGAAGTCCTTCTCTGCACGCCGACCCTACGCTGTTCCAGCTCTTGCCGACGTTGGGAAGCGCATCGACGATCGTGGGGCGATAGTTCGTGCCGCCTCACCGCTGCGGTAGGCGGGTCGCGATAGCGCGGCCGGCGCGGCGGTCCTCGCCCACAGGGGCGTATTCCCAGGCCGCCTCCGGCGGGGCGCTCAGGCTGCGGGGATGGGTGGCCACCCCGTCGACCCTCGACCAGGCAGTAGCAGAGCAGACCTGCCTGCGGTGACAAGCGCATTCGTCCGGTAAGGGGCGCTCCAGCTTGTCATCGGAGGGCGTGCCCGCTCCACCGTGTGCGGGTCAGCGGCGGACGGGCGGCACGGCCTCAGCCTGCGGCCGCAGCGGTGATGTAGGTGTGGAACGCCGCTACTTGTTCATCAGTGACAACTGGTTCGAAGTCCAGGTGCTCGCTCGGAACGATGCTGGTACCGGTACCGGTGACTGTTACGAACCAGGCGCCTTCGTGGCCGAACCAGCGCGCCTGCGCCAGGACACCGATGTCGGCGCTCTCGGAGGGGTCATCCCGATCCGCCACGAAGACGATGCGAACCCACTGCCCGTCCTGGCCGTAGGGCGGCTGGGGAACGTGCAGGGTGAGATTGTCCGCGCCGAGGCTTTCACCGAATAGGCGAGCTGCACCGGCCTGGGCCAGTGCCCAGAGATCCGCTGTCTTATCAGTGCGGCCTACCTCCACCTCGCCGTCCGGACCCTCGACCAGTACGGCGTATGAGCGGTCAGGCTCGTGCCGCACCCGTGCTCGCACCTGCATCCTGGGGTCGCTCATCAGTCAATGATGCGGCAGCCGCCCTAACGGCAGCGCCGCCGTACAGCTTCTTTCCAGTCATGCCGGTCGACGCTTGCCGGCGGAGGGCGCTATCGGCCGACGACCGAGCCGCCCAGGAGCACCCGGCCGTAGTTGGTGCCGGTGGACGCTCTCGGTCACGATCGTGCCGGCGTGTCCGCAGTGGTCTTACGTGGTGCCGGTGGACATCCACCCCCTCGCCGCGGGGTATGCCTTGCGCGCGTCTGCGATCGTTGGCGGCGGATGTGCGGCAGAGGTTGAGTGACGATCGTGGCGGGTCTTGCGGGTCCGCGCCAGGTTTGGATGGTCGATGGTTGTCTTTGCCCAGCAGCTTCCGGCGCTGATCGGCGTGATCGTGGGAGCCCTCGCCTCTTACCTTGTCAGCAGCGCGGGGGAGCGAGCACGTTGGCGACGCAGCCAGGCGGTCCGTTGGGATGAGAGCCGCATGCGGGTGTATGCCGAATATGGCGGCTCCGTCAAGCGGTGGGCCTACCTGTCGTGTCGCATCGCGGCAGCACGAGGGTTCGACCACTCCGCAGCCCACCTGACCCCGGAAGAGGGACTCCCGCTCCTGGCCGCAGCGGAGGACGATCGTGGAGCGCGGTGGGAATCGATGCTGCTATTGGGCAGCCCGGAGACTGTTGCTGCTGCCCGTGATTGGCATCAAGCTGTCCACCGTCTCGATTGGTACGCACGTGGACGATTGACGGATGCCGAGCAGTGGCTGCCGGCGATTCGGGAGATGGAGAAGTACCGCGACAGGTACTACGAATGCGCGCGGAACGATCTCGGTGTAGGTGGCGGGTCGCTACCGCCGCCGGCATGGCCTCCTTCATGGGTTCCCGAGACCGGGACATGATCCAGCATCCCTGGGCTGGATTGCCGGGGACGCTCTACCGAGGGGGCAGCTACGTCCGGCGCGATGACGTGGCCGAGCACGCCGAGCCCCAGGGTGGGGGCAGTCAACTCGTCGTCATGTGGAGGGCCGGTCACTGTCTCCACTGGAAGTCAGGGCGTGTCGGTTCCGGTCCCCGGTCCAGGCCGCTTCGAGGATCGCGGTCAGGCTGGCGGTGTCGGTCGGGCCCGGATGGTTCTGGATCAGGCGGGTGACGCCACTGGCCATCTCCGCGAAGCGCGGGAGGTCGGCGCGTGCCACGCCGATGTCCGCCAAGGTGCGAGGGATGCCGATGTCGGCAAGGAGCCTGTCGAGCCAGGTGAGGAACGTGTCTGCGGCCTCGGCGTCGGAGGCGTCGGTCACGTCGAGCCCGCACACCCGGGCGAGGATGGCCAGCCGGTCGCTGATCGCATCCCTGGCCGCGTCCAGCGCGTAGGGCAGGAGCAGCCCGACGCCCACGCCGTGCGGCGTGTGCGTGGCTGCGCCGATGGGGTACTGGAGAGCGTGCGGGGCCGCGTTGCCCGCATGGGAGAAGGCGAGCCCGGCGAGCATGGACCCATAGGACATGTCAGCGCGCGCGTCCGTGTCGCCTCCGTCAGTGACAGCACGGCGCAAGCTACGGGCGATTCGCTCCGCGGCGCGGAGCGCGTAGTGGTCGGTGATCGGGTTGCGGCCGAGGAACACCTGCTCCACTGGGTCGCGCGGGCCGTGGGCCCGGGGTTGCGCGGTGTAGCTCTCCACGGCGTGACAGAACGCGTCGATGCCCGAGTGGGCGGTGACGGTCGCCGGGCAGCTGTAGGTGAGTTCGGGGTCGACGATGGCGAAGTCGGGCACGATGTGGACGCTGGAAACCCCCACCTTCAGCTCGCGGTCCGGGTCGGTCAACACCGAGACGGGTGTGAGCTCGGAGCCGGTGCCTGACGTCGTCGGGACCGCGACGAGAGGCATCGTCGGCCCCGGCACCTTCGACTCACCGTAGAAGTCGCGTGGGCTCCCACCGTGGCGCCGGATGACGCCGACGATTTTGGCGAGGTCGATCACCGTGCCACCCCCGACGGCGAGGATCACGTTGGCGTCCACCTCGGCGGCGGCCGAGACGGCCACTGCGACATCGGAGAGTGGCACGTCTGGAGTCGCGTCGGAGAACACCTCGACGGCCTTGACCCTCTCCCGCACGGCGGCCACGATCTCGGCCACGCCCGGCTGCCCCAGGAGAATCTGGTCGGTCACGATGAGGACTCGCGAGCCACTCTCGGCCACCACTCGTGGGATGTTCTGCGCGACCCCTTCGCCCACTATCAGCTGGCGTGGTCCGCGGACGGTCTCAAGCATGTCAGTGCCTCTCCGGAACGTCGGCGGCGATGAGCGGGGCGGACGTCCAGGTCATCTGCGAGACCGGGACGGCGTCGGCGAGGTTGGCCGCCCGGGTGGCGCAGGCGCGCGCGGCGGGCGCCCGGAGCGGCAGGCCGTTCACGGGAGGTCGATCGCCACGTAGGTGAGGTCGAGGTATTCGAGGATGCCCTCGTGCGACCCCTCCTTGCCGATCCCGGACTGCTTCACGCCTCCGAACGGAGCTGACGGATCCGATATCAGGCCACGGTTGATGCCGAGCATCCCCGTGTCCAGCCCTTCGGCGAACCGGAGCGCCCGCTGGAGGTCACGGGTGAAGACGTACCCGGCCAGGCCGTGCTCGGTGTCGTTGGCCTTCGCCATCACCTCGTCGTCGGACGTGAACGAGATGATCGGCGCCACCGGGCCGAAGATCTCCGCCTTCAGCATCCGGGCGTCCTCGGGCACGTCGACGAGGACCGTAGGCGGGTAGAAGTGGCCCGGGCCATCGGGACGCTCGCCGCCCACCAGGACCCGGGCGCCGCGATCGACCGCGTCGGCGACCAGCTCGTCGATCTTGGTGACCGATGCCTCGTCGATCAACGCCCCGACGTTCACGCCGTCGTCGAGACCGTGGCCCACCGAAAGCGCGCCCATCCGCTCGGCGAAGCGCGCCGCGAACTCCTCGCGTACGGGCTCCTCGACGTAGATCCGGTTGGCCGCGATGCAGGACTCCCCGATGTTGCGCATCTTGGCCACCATGGCACCGTCGAGCGCGACGTCCAGGTCAGCGTCGGCACACACGATCAGGGCCGCGTTGCCGCCCAGTTCCATGGACGTGCGCAGCACGTTGTCCGCAGCCTGCCGTAGCAGTACGCGCCCGACCTCGGTCGACCCGGTGAACGAGAGCTTGCGGGTCCGACCGTCGGCCAGCAGTGCGGAGACCACATCGCCGGAACGCTTGGTGGTCACCACGTTGACGACGCCCGGAGGAACGCCGACCTCCTCCATGATGCGGGCCAGGAACAGCATGGTGAGCGGCGTCTGGCCCGCTGGCTTGGTGATCGTCGTGCAGCCCGCGGCCAACGCTGGAGCGATCTTGCGGGCACCCATGGCCAACGGGAAGTTCCAGGGCGTCACGAAGACGCACGGTCCGACCGGCTTCGGCACGGTGAGGATGCGATATCCACCCGCGGGAGCGATGCTGTAGCGACCCTCGACGCGCACCGCCTCCTCGGCGAACCAACGGAAGAACTCGGCGCCGTACGCCACCTCTCCCCGGGCCTCGGCGAGCGGCTTGCCCATCTCGAGCGTTATCAGCCGGGCAACCTCCTCGGATCGCTCGGTCAGTGCCCGGTACGTAGCGGTCAACAACTCTGATCGTTTGCGCGGCGGGGTCGCCGCCCACTCCGCCATCGCCTTGCTCGCCGCACCCAAGGCGGCGAGCCCGTCGACGACGTCGGCGTCCGCCACCTCGGCGATGGTCTTGCCGGTGGCCGGGTCCTCGACGGCAAAGGTGGCTCCGCTTGCGGCGTCGCGCCAGGCGTCGCCGATCCGCAGCCGCCGATGCTCGGGGGCCAGCACGTTCATCGGGTCACTCATCGCGTCGCCTCCTGTGATCTTCTTCGTGATGTCCGGCGTGCCTCAGCGATCGCGCTGTGCGCGGAGACGGACGGGTCACACGCCCTCGTCGGGGGAGAGGTTGCTGGGCGGGGCGAAGCCCGCGCCGCCGATCGCCTTCGCGGGCCACTGTCGTCTCAGCGTCGTCACGCCGTGCTCGCTGGTGACGGTCCACAGAGGCTCGATCACCGGGTGCGGGCGCATGTCGCCGTCGCCGCCGGGCGCCGTTACCGTCCCGCCTCGGACAGCGACAGCCCGGTGCCCGCATCGAACAGGTGCGCACGATCCAGGTCGACAGTGACGAGCAGCCGCTCGCCCGGCGTACCGGTGACTGTGGGTCGTGCCTTGACCTTGAGGATCTCCGTCCCCACTCGGACGTCGACCACCGTTCGGTCACCGAGTGGCTCGAGCCCGTAGAGCTCACCCGACAACGACGCGTGCCCACGTTGCTCGACGGACAGGTCCTCCGCCCGCAGGCCCAGCAGCAGCTCACGACCGTCCTCGGCCGTGGTCCAGCGGGGCCGCGGTAGCGTCCAGCCTGCCGCACCGACCAGACGATCTCCCTCGGCGTGGCAGGCCAGCAGGCTGATCGGCGGGCTCCCGACGAATCCCGCGACCCACTGGTTGGCGGGACGCTCGTACACCTCGGTCGGCGTTCCGACCTGTTGCACCTTCCCCTCCTTGAGGACCGCGACCTGGTCGGCCATGGACAGGGCCTCGACCTGGTCGTTCGTCACGTAGACGAAGGTCGCTCCGAGGCTCCGGTGGATGCGGGTGAGTTCGGTGCGCATCTCGACGCGGAGCTTGAGGTCGAGGTTCGTCAGCGGTTCGTCCATGAGGAACGCGCGGGGGCGACGGACCAGCGCCCGGGCCAGGGCGACACGCTGCATCTCACCGCCCGACAACTGGGCGGGACGACGCTGCAGCAGACGTTCGATGTGCAGCAGGCTCGACATCTGCTCGACGGCAGCGGCGATCTCACGTGAGGAGCAGCGGCGTGCCCGTAGCGGCGAAGCGATGTTCTCGTACACAGTGTGTCGCGGGTAGAGGGCGTAGCTCTGGAAGACCATGGCCAGGTCGCGTGCGGCCGGGGTGTCACCGGTGGCGTCCCTGCCGTCCAGATGCACCGACCCGGCGTCAAGCTTGTCGAGGCCGGCCATCGCTCGCAGGGTCGTCGTCTTGCCTGCCCCGGAGGGCCCGAGTACGACGAAGAACGAGCCGTCCGGCACGTCCAGCGTCACCCCGTCGAGGGCCTGGACTTTTCCGAAGGACTTGCGCAGCCCGTGCACTGCCACGGTTCCCATCAGGCCACCAGCTCTTCCGTGCTCACGTCGTAGACCGCCGGGGTCCCGCCGGTGTGCCGCAACCCGACCGTTGCGTCAGCCGCGAAACGGACAGTCGGTGGCATGCGAACCCGTACGTCGCGCTGGCCGCCGTGGTCGACCACGTAGATGATTTCGTCGCCCAGCCACTCCGCCGAGACCACGCGGGCCGGGACCGACTGTTCCGCCCCTGGTGCGGTGACTTCCAGCGCCTCCGGCCGGACGCCTGCGACCAGGCGACGGTCGCGCGGCAGGCCTGGCGGTGGCGCGAGGGCCAGTCCGCCCTCACCGCGCAGCTTCCCGTCGGCCACCTCCACCTCGATCAGGTTCATCGGTGGGGAGCCGATGAAAGCGGCGCAGAAGAGACTCGCGGGACGGTCGTAGACCTCCAGCGGCGTGCCGATCTGCTCGACGCGGCCCTTGTTGAGGATGGCGATTCGGTGACCGAGCGACATCGCCTCGACCTGGTCGTGGGTGACGTAGACCATCGTCGCCCCCAGCTCCCCCTGCAGGTGCTTGATCTCGGTACGCATGTCCGCCCTCAGCTCCGCGTCCAGATTGGTGAGAGGTTCGTCCATGAGGAATGCGCGCGGCCGCCGCACCAGGGCGCGAGCCAGCGCGACGCGCTGCTGCTCCCCGCCGGACAACTGGCGCGGTCGCCGGTCCAGGAGCGGACCAAGCCTCATCAGCCGGGCAGCCTCGGTGACCCGCTCGTGCACCTCCGGCTTGGGCAGTCCCTCTGCCCGCAGCGGGAACGCCAGGTTGTCGCGGGTCTTCAGATGCGGGTAGAGGGCGTAGAACTGGAACACCATGGCGATGTCGCGCTCGGCGGGCGGCATGTCGTTGACCAACGTGTCGCCGATGCGGATGTCGCCCGTCGTCTGCCGCTCCAGGCCGGCTATGGCCCGCAACGTGGTCGTCTTGCCGCAACCCGAAGGGCCGAGCATCACGAACAGCTCGCCGTGACCGATGGACAGGTCCACGTGTTCGACCGCTACCGTCCCGTCGGGGTAGCGCTTGTGCAGTGCTGTCACCTCGATGCCTGCCATCAGCGTCGCACCGCCCCGAGCGTCACACCGGCGATGAGGTGCTTGCGCACCAGGTACGCGAAGACGAGCACCGGCAGGGCGAACACCACGGAGGCGGCGGCCACGAGACCCCAGTCCGTCGTGGTGCCGCCGATGAGGCCGGCGATGGCGGGTGGGGCCGTCCGGACGTCGTCGCTGGAGGTGAGGAATGTGGCGAACACGAACTCGTTCCACGAGAAGATGAGTGCGAAGACCGCCGTCGCGGCGATGCCGGGCACGAGCAGGGGAAGGGTGAATCGCCGGAACGCCTGTAAACGGGTGTAGCCGTCGAGCATGGCGGCATCCTCGTACTCCGCGGGCACCTCGTCGACGAAGCCCTTCATCATCCAGATCGTGAACGGGACGTTGAACGCGCTGTAGATGAGGATCAAGCCGAGCTTGTTGTCGATGAGTCCGACTTGGCGGTACATGAGGAAGATCGGGATCACGACCACCACGGGCGGCATGAAACGCGTGGACAGGATGAAGAACAGTTGGTCCTTCTTGGCCTTCACGGCGAAGCGTGAGTAGGCCCAGGCCGCCGGGACTCCCAGCACGGTGGCCAGCACCGTGGAAGCTCCGGCGACCACGACGGAGTTGAGGAACGAGACGGACAAGGCCGAGCGACCGCCGTCGGGGGAGACGAACACGTCCTTGTAATGGTCCAGAGTGACTGTGAAGTCGAACAGCTTCGCCGGGATGGCGTAGACGTCCCGGTTCTCCTTGATGGACGTCTCGATCATCCACAGCACCGGGAAGAGCATCACGACGGCCAGCACGGTCAGCAGCGTGACCTCCAGCACGGAGCGGCCTCGGCTGCCAAGGCGGCGCGCGGGGGGCGTGTGATCCCGGGCAGGACCTGTGGACACGGCCTCGTCGACGGAGACGGCCATCAGCCCTCCTTGAGCTTGTTCAGGTAGCGCAGGTAGAACTGCGTGAGGACGATGACGACGAGGACCATGAGGATCCCGTACGCCGAAGCGGTTCCGGTGTTGAAGCCCAGGAACGCGACCTTGTAGATGTGGAACGACAACGTCTCGGTGGAGACACCCGGGCCACCGTTGGTGAGGATGTAGACGAGGTCGAACAGCCGGAACGCCTCGATGGCCCTGAACATCACGGCAATGAGAAGCAGTGGCCATACCAGCGGAAGAGTGATGGTGCGGAACCGGAACCATTCGGACGCCCGGTCGATCGAGGCGGCCTCGTACAGGTACTTGGGAACCGCGGTGAGGCCCGCGAGTGCGATGAGCATGATGAACGGCGTCCATTGCCAGGTGTCGACCACGATCAGGGACAGCAGTGCCGTCCGCTGCCGGGTGAGCCACTCCACCTGCCCCAGGCCGATCGAGCCGAGCATGCTGTTGACCACGCCGAACTGCGCGTCGAGCATGAAGCGCCAGAACAGCCCGACCACGACCGGCGACAGCATCATCGGGACCAGGAACAGAGTGGTCAGCGCTCCTCGCCCATGTGTGCGCCGCGAGATCAGGTAGGCGATGCCGAATCCGAGCACGGTCTGTAGGCCGACCGCACCGACCACGTAGATCAACGTCGTCAGGGCCCTCGTGTGGACCTGCGCCGACGTCAGGATGGCGGTGTAGTTCCCGAATCCGATGAAATTGGCGGGCCCTCCGCGGGTGGCCGAGTAGTCGGTGAAAGACAGGTACAACGCCCACAGCAACGGGAACACCGACATGGCGAGCAACAGCAGCATCGCGGGGGAGATGAAGGTGACGGCGAGCCAGCGGTCGCTCAGCCGAGGGGACCGACCCCGGGCAGGTGGGCTCGCGGACGCCACCTGCCCGGGATCGTCGGTCGTCAGAGGGACGGGGTCACTCACAGTCCGCCGCCACCCTTGCGGTTGCCGGAGTCGAGGACGCTCTGCTGCTCCTTGGCGATGTCGTCGAGCGCATCCTTCGGCTTCTTCGCACCGTTGAGAGCCGCGTTCACGTTGGTGTTCTCGATGTCGACGAGGCGCGCGTACTCGGGCACGTTCCACATGTCCCGCATCCGCGGAACCGAGTCGGTGTACACCTGGTTGAACGGCCCGGCGTTGAGGAACTCGGGCGACTCCAGGGCGTCCGTACGCGATGGCACGCCACCTGCCGCGGCCCACTTCTTCTGGACGTCAGCCCGCTCGAACCACTTCATGAAGTTCAGGGCCTCGGTCTGGTTCGCCGTGGCCGAGTAGGCCGACACGTGCATCCCCATGCCGCCGAGAGGGACCAAATTCGTCTTCTGGCTCGGCAGGGTGGCAAAACCCAGCTTGTCGAGGATCTGCTCCCGGGTGGTGCCGAGCGTCGACTGCTTCGGATCGAGCAGGCCGCCGCTCGCGGCGATCCAGTTGAACGCGATGCAGGCCTTGCCCTGGGCGACAGCCGCGTTCACCTCGTCGATGAACCAGTTGCCGGAGCCCTTGGCGGTCAACGGCTTCATCTTGTTGACCAGGACGTCCATCGCCTCCTGGCCCGCTGCGTCGTTGATGACGCCATCGATCTTGCGAGTCTTGGAGTCCCAAAGGTTGCCGCCGTAGACACCGTTGACAGTGTTGTAGGTGACGGCCGCGGCATCGGAGCCGTTGGCCTGGTGGAAAGCCAGCCCGCTGACGCCAGGGTTGTCCGCCTGGCACTTCTCGGCGGCTGCGATCATCTGGTCCCAGGTCTGCGGCGGCTTGTCGCCGATCAGGTCCTTGCGGTAGATCATCGTCCAGGTGTCGCCGAGCAGCGGCAGTCCGTACAGGCTGGCGTTCTCGTCGCGCTTGCCGGTCTCCGCCTGGGGAAACTGGCCGTAGGCCGCCAGGAGGTACGGGTTGTAGGCCGCGACGTCGATGTTCTCCTTGACGAAGTCGGTGAGGTCGAGGATGTTGCCGTTCGTCACGGCCTCGCCGATGTGTTGCGAGTCCAGGATCGCGATGTCGAAGTCGGTCTTGCGCGCCGCGAACTGGGTGAACATGGCGTCGTGCCAGTTCGCGTTCGGCACGGTGTTGACCTTGATGGTCGCGTTCGGTCGTTCCTTCTTGTACTCCGCGTTCGCGAAGGCTTCCAGTGCCTTGGCGGGCGGCCAGTCGAACCAGATGAAGCTGAGGGTCAGCGGATCCTTGGTGAGCTCCGGGATGGTCGCCGGCGCCTTGGGGGCGCTCGCCTTCTCGCCGTCGTCCTTGCCCTCGCCGCAAGCCGTCATGGTCGTGGCCACCAACAGCATGGCCGCCGTCGCCAGCTGCACCTTCCGGCCGGGATCGGACAATCGTCCTATTCGCTTCGGATACCGCATCTTCTTGCCTGCTTTCTGGATGGGGACTTCTAAGGCCTCGCTATGTGCTTCGCCGAGCAGTTGCTGGGTTGTTCAGGCGTGTTGCCGGGCCGTCGCGGGGACCGGCGTCACGAGTACACCGCGATGTACTGGGTCTCCCTGCCGTCGAGAAGTCCGTCGGTCCAGCTGCGACCCGGTGACGACCCGAGCAGGACGTCGAGCATGCTCATGGGAGTTCCAGGTGATCGAAGTAGAGCGGTGGCGGGCGGTGCCGCGATGTGCAGGATGGCGGGCGTTCGTCACTTTTCCTATACGATCGCGTGGGGGCGTCAGCATGCCGCAGCGTTGTGACTGATGTCAATAGGTTCGCGAAGGCGCAGGAAGGGACCTCACGTCACGATGGACGACGAAGCGATGATCGTGCGGGGCCGCAGGGCCGTGACGGGCGCAACGCCGCCGGGAAGATCTGGCGGCCGGCTTGCCGACGAGGTGTACGACACGCTGCTCGGACAGCTGATGTCGCTACGGATCGAGCCTGGCTCCCGCGTCACGATCGACGTCCTGGCTCGGGAGCTGGGGGTCTCACAGACGCCGATCCGAGACGCTCTGAACCGCATGGAGGCCGAGGGTCTGGTAGTGCGCGTACCCCATGCCGGCTACCGCATCCCTCCCCAAATCACCCGTCACCGATTCGAGGACATGCTCGAGGTCCGCCTGCTCCTCGAGCCGGCGGCGGCGCGCAGGTCCGCCGAACGCGCATCCTCGGAGCAGGTGGCCGGCCTGCGACGGATGCTGGAGGAGATGGCGGAGCTGGAGGGGGGCAACGGGCCCACGGCCTATGGCGCCTTCGGGCTACGCGACGCCGCCTTTCACGATCTCGTCGCCCTGAGCGCGGAGAACCAGGTCATCCGTGAAGCGCTCGCTCGCCTGCACAGCCACGTGCACCTCTTCCGGCTTCACCACGACACCCAGGTCACTCACCTGGCGATGGCCGAGCACGAGGAGGTGGTGGCCGCGATCGCCGCGCGTGACCCGGACGCCGCCGCGTACGCGATGCGTCGGCACATCTTGCGGTCCGGCGAGCGTTTTCGACGGTTGTTCGACGAGATCGAGGGCGCGGGCGCAATGGCGGTAGAGGCTTGACGAGCGCGCTGGGCCCAGGAATGCTAACTCAATCCTGATCGGATCGGATTGGATCCACCTCACCCGCCCCTAGATGCGAGGAGAAGCAGGTGCCCAGAGCGCTGCTCCTGACCGGCGATGCCGCCGAGGAGCTCGACACCATGTATCCCTACTACCGCGTGCAGGAGGGCGGCTGGGACGTCGACGTCTCGTCACGGACGATGCGCGACGTGCAACTGGTCATCCACGAGTTCGACCCCAACTCCGATGCCTACGTGGAGAAGAACGGCCGCAAGCTGCCGGTCGACGTGCCCTGGGCCCAGGTCGACGTCGAACGCTACGACGCCCTCATCATTCCCGGGGGACGCGCCCCCGAGTGGATCCGGGTCGACGCCGACGTCAGGCGCATCACCGAGCACTTCTTCGCGCGCAACCTACCCATCGCACTGGTCTGCCACGGCGCGCAGGTACCAGCGGTGTACGGGCTGCTGAAGGGTCGAAAGACGGCGTGCTTTCCCCCCATCACCGGGGACATGGAGAACGCGGGCGCGACGGTCATCGACGCTCCCGACGTCGTGGACGGCAACCTCGTCTCCTGCCGGGGGTGGCCCGACATGCCGCAATTCGGCAGGGCGATGATGGAGCTCTTCTCGAAGTCCGTCGACCCCGCATCGGCATGAGCGCACCGGGCCTGCCCTGGTGACCGCACTTCGGACCGTCACAGTCGACGGTTGCCCCGTCCACGTCCTGGATAGCGGCTCGGGGCACGCGGTGCTGATGCTGCACGGCTCCGGACCCGGCACGACCGGGTCCGGCGCCTGGGCAACGACGGCGCAGGCGCTGGGCACGTCCTGGCACCTGGTCGCTCCCGACCAGGCGGGGTTCGGACGTACACCCCTCCCGGCGGGCTCCAGGGCTGGGCTCCGGCTGTGGACGGAGCAGGCCGCGGGCCTGATGGATGCTCTCGGTATCGAGTACTACGACGTGGTGGGTCACTCGATGGGCGGTGCTGTGGCGCTGGCGTTGGCGGCCGCGCGCCCTGAGCAGGTCACCCGTGTCGTGGCTGTCTCGACGATGGGCGCCCCCGGGGCGCCGCTGTCCGCCGAGCTCGACGCGGTCTGGGCCGCCCCCGCCGGCCCGATCGGGGCCCGAGACATGCTGGGTCGCCTCGTTCTCGACCAAGTACTCGTGACCGATTCGGCCGTCGACGCCCGTGCAGCCGCGATGCGAGCGGGGGCGGCCGCATTCGCGTCGTTGTTCCCGCCGCCCAGGGCACGATGGGTCGACGAGCTCACCCTCTCGGCGCAAACGCTGGCAGCGGTGCGCGCGCCCGTGCTGCTCGTTCACGGCGCCGAGGACCGGGTCACCCCGCTCGAGACGGCAGCCCAGCCACTGCTCGACCACCTGGCCGACGTCCGTCTGCACGTGTTCGGCCGATGCGGGCACGTGCCGTCGATCGAGCACCCGCAGGAGTTCAGGCAGCTGCTGTCGTGCTTCCTCCGCCCGGACCGAGGTCACTAACCGCTGCGGCAGGCTGCGCGACCTCAGGGCCGAGTGCTCTTGAGCGCCAGGGCGACGACCGTGCGGAGTCACGGCAGGTGCCGAGGGCGAGCCCGTGCCCCGCCGACCTGAGGTCGACGGGGCACGGTTGGTGCAGGGAGTGGATCAGGCGACGAAGCGGGTCTTGCGGCGGCGGGCAGCCACGAAGCCCGCAGCGCCGGCGGCGAGCAGTACGCCACCGATGCCGGCGGTCAGGCCGGCCTTGGCACCGGTGATCGGCAGCGGGCCATCGGTGTCCCCGCCTCCCTGGCCGTCATCCCCACCGGGACTCTCGCTCCCGCCGTCAGCGCTCGCGATGATGGTGATCTTCGCGCTGTCGTTGGCTGGGTTGAGATCCACGCCCGTGTCGAAGGTCAGCTGCACCTGGGCGGCCCGGGTGCCGGCCTCGTCGAGGCGCAGCTCGAACTCGTACTCGATCTTCTCGCCCTGCGCCAGGCGTCTGTGCTCGACGCAGCGGTACTCCTTGGCGCCGAGCTTCCCAGGCACCCAGTCGCCGCGGCTCGAGCAGGTCATCGGAACGCGTACGGCCGTGACGCCACTCGGCAGCGAGAGCACGGTACGGGCCCGGAGGTCCTTGGCTCCGTCGACGTTGACAGCCGCCGGGCCGTTGTTGACGTAGCCGACCTTCAACGGCACCGTGGCGCCGACCTTTCCGGTCGCGGTCGCCGGCGTCCCGAGCGCCGCCACCTCAGCCCCCTGGTCACCGCTGACGAGAAGTCTCATCACCGTATTGTCGTCTCGGTCGTTGATGTCTGTCTGCCGCGACCTACTTTGCAGACCAACCGGCTCAAGCCTCAGCTCCTCCTCGGTGCCCTGCTGCCCAAGTCGCGTTGGGTTGTGGGACTGGAACTCCTCCCAGTCTGCCGGCGTGTGCCAGCGCGCCGAGCCGGTGTGACCGTTCGGGGCCGAGTCGTCGGCCGGCACTGTGAAACCGAAGCTGGAGTCCAGTCGTGCGGCGCCGCCCGGCTCGATGGTGTTGGGGAACCGGCAGGCGAAGGCGTGGCGGAAGGCGTCGGCGGGGCTGTACTCGCAGTTCTTGTACCGCTTCGACGGGCCGAAACCGTAGCCGCCTTCGAAGTACAGCACCACGCTGTGGACGGCCTTCTCGCCGCGGTTCGCCACCGTGAGCGGGACGTCGAGCGTGCCGCCGAGGACGCCTGTCAGCTGGAGCCCCTGCTCGACGCCGGCGAGATCCACGCCCTCACCGATGCTGACTCTCGAGCGGTGGGTGGCCGAACCGCCGTCACTATCGGTGATGGTGAACTTGATTTCGCCCTGCTGGTCGGGCTTGGCGCTCTTCTTCGCTCGCACGACCAGGTTGACCATGGTGATGTACGTGTAGTAGTCGTTTTCTTCTGCCACCACCTTGCAGGTGAGGATCGCACCAGACTCGGTGCAGGAGTCAGCACCGCCGTCGTTCCTCACGTCGGCGAAGCCAGCGACCTTGCTCCGGTCCACCTTGACGGTGTATTCGCCCCACTCCATGGTGCTGGTGCGGGTGCGGGCAGAGAGGTTCGATCCTTTTGCAGGGCCGCCGGGGGCGACAACCACATCTCTGGCGTAGAAATCGAGGTCCTCGGCGGCAGGGGCGGCGAAGGCGGGGATGGCGGAGGCCGCGATGAGCGCGCCTACGACCCCGAACCCGGCAAGCCAGCGCCGGGCGAGTTGCTTGGGCATTACCGGGTTCCTCCGTGGGATTGATCAGTGGAGCCCGTGGAGCTTATGAGGCCGTTAGGGCTGGTGCTGCCCCGCTCAAGCGCCAACGGCGGAGATGGGCCGAACGGAGGGCCAGCATCGCCGTAAGGTCGGGTGCCGCATCAGGGCGATTGTCATTTTTCTGATCCTCCGGGGTCGAGCCCCTAGCATGGCGTCATGACCGTAGATCTGTTCGCGGGCATCCCCGTTCGCGACTACGCCGCCGCGGCGGCCTGGTACGAGCGACTCCTCGGGGCCCCGCCGTCGTTCCTACCGAACGACACCGAGGCGGTGTGGGAACTCGCCGAGCACCGGTACGTGTTCATCGAGGTGCGGCCCGACCACGCCGGGCACGCCATGCACACCGTCTTCGTCAGCGACTTCGACGCCCGCATCGCCCAGATCGTCGAGCGCGGCCTGGAGCCGGCCGTGCGCGAGACCTACGACAACGGCGTCCGCAAGGCGACTTTCCGCGACCCGGACGGCAACGAGATCGGCATCGGCGGCGAGCCGGTCTGACGCAGGCCGGCGGCGTGGAGGAACCCGGACATGGAAGCTATCCCCGTGGGTGGAGGAGCAGCTCCGCGATCTCCTGTACGCGTTTCATAGTGATACCGCTGCGTTGTTCCACTGCCAGCGGGTGGTCGGTTGGTTCGAGTACGACATGTGGACGAGTGCCGACTGGCCCGGAGTGCACCTCTGTCTTCAGGTTCAGCGTTCCCACGGGGTACACCGGAAGCTCGGTGGACAGCCAACCGAAATATGCCGGTTCCTGCTCCCGGCCTGGGGTGGTCCACAGGTCCAGAGTGCGACGGAAGCTGTCCCTGCTGAGCGACACCCATACGCCCCAGTCGAAGTCGTCTTCGGCGTCGAGGACGGGGATGACCAGCCGGGCCCGGACGAAGTAGTGCTGCGCCTGGATGACGCAGGTCTCGTCTTCGAGAACGCTGCCCTCGTCGCTGGCGAGATCGTCGCGCCAGTACGCCGGCGCTTCGGCCCCGTAGGAGAATGGGAGGCCTTCGTGGCGCCGGCCGCAGCGGCGGCAAGAGAACTCTTGATCAACCATGGCGCGACGGTACAGCCCTCCTACCGGGCCGGAAAGCGGGTGGGCGGCCGCCCCTTGAGCCGCCGCACCCTGATCCCGACCGTACGAGCTGGTGGGGCGCGACCAGCTCCGAGCGGGGGCGGCGTCAGCCTGATCACGGCTGCGACGATCCGTCACAACCGACCCTCTTCTAAGCCAGGATGGGTGTCCTGCAAACAGAGGTGCCCGAGTCTGCATCGGAGTGAGCCTGGGGACGGCCGCCGAACGCGGCCGTCCCCAGAGGTAGCGCGGGTGTCACCCGAGGTTCAGCGGATCGCCGCCCCGCCGGTGGGGGTCGGCTGGACCCGCTCGAACCGCACCTTGCTCAGCCACCCCGGGAGGTCACTGAGCACGTACAGCTCGCCGTTCACATCGGCGCCGAACGCCGTCGGCTGGGTGGGGAAGGTGCCGATCTCGGCGGTCTCGTAGCCGCCCGTGGACTTGGGACGCACGGCGAAAGCGCGGGTCGAGCAGTAGTCGCTGGCGATGTAGGTGCCCCGCGCCTCGGGGGTGACGGACCCCCGGTACACCAGGCCGCCGATGATGGAGCAGTTCTCCGTCATGTAGTGGTCGTACTCGACGATCGGGTCGGTGAGCCGCACGCCCGGCCGGCACTGCGTCTCGTCGAAGACCGGCGTGCCCTCTCGGCAGGACCAGCCGAGGTTCGCGCCACGCTGCGACGGGCGGACGTGGTTGATCTCCTCGATCAGGCCCTGACCGACATCACCGATCCACAGCGAGTTGTCGGCCGGGTCGATGGAGAACTTCCACGGGTTGCGCAGCCCGTATACCCAGATTTCCGGCCGCGCGCCCGCCGTGCGGACGAACGGGTTGTCGTAGGGCACGCAGTAGGGCTTTCCCCCGCAGCTGCGGTTGACGTCGATTCGCAGGATCTTGCCGAGCAGGGTGCCGAGGTTCTGGCCGCTCTTGAACGGGTCGTTCGCGAAGCCACCGTCGCCGAGGGACCAGTAGAGGTAGCCGTCGCGGCCGAAGGCCACCTGTCCGCCGTTGTGGTTGCCGTACTCGGCGTGCTCCTGGGTGAGTAGCACCTGCACCCGGTCAGGAGCGTTGATGGGCACTCGCGCCAGGGTCAGCGCGCCGGCCGGCAGGCTGGTGTAGGCCACGTAGAGCATCCCGGTCCGCGCGAAGTTCGGCGCCGGAGTGATGCCGAGAAGGCCGCGCTCGTTGTCCGACGTGTCGATCCGGGCGGTCAGGTCGATCACCGGGTCGGGTGCGAGGCCGGTGTCGGGGTGGTAGGCGCGGACGGTGCCGTTCTTCTCCGCGATCAGCATCCGGCCGTCCGGCAGCCCCGTGATCGCGATGGGACGCTGCAGACCGAAGGCCACCCGTTCGGAGACCACTGTCAGCTCAGCGAGTGGCACAGCACGGGGTTTGGATGGGCCGGCCGCGGCGGTGCCGGCCACCGGCGATGGTGGCGACAGAGACGCAGCCAGGGCCAGAACGAGCAACCCGGCCAGCATGGCGGCCGGGCGACGACGTCGTCGTGACATGTTCAGCTCCTCGAGCAGGTGGGTGGTGGACGCGGTCTGGGAGCGTTCCCACGATACATTGGCCTAATTCAATATCCAACCGGTGTCTGGGTGTTGCGGAGCCGGGCCGTCGCGCGACTCCCGGAGCGGGTGACAACGGACGGTAGTGTGAGTCATCGATCAATACGAACGGTGGTGCCGGTGAGTCTGATCCAGGCGGGTGTCACAGCGGCGACGACGATGCTGGCCGTCCTGATCGGTGGATGGCTCACCGTCCGGGCTCAGGATCGGCTGTGGCGGCGCGACCAGGATCGACAGTGGCGAGACATCCGGCTGAACGCGTACACCGACTTCATCGGCGCGGTCCGGGAGTACGTGGCCCACGTCCTCAACCCGGCGGCGCGCATCACCGCCGTGCCGCGCCCGCGTGAACCGGGTGATCTCATGCCGTTCTTCGACGACGAGGGCAGCCGCTACCGGGAGCGACTGGAGAGCACCAAGACCGCGCTTCGACTGGTGGCCGGCAACGTCGAGGTGGTGAGCGGCTCGTCGGAGCTGGTGCGCCAGGCCCGGCTCCTGGCGGCCACACGAGCGGGTAGCGAGGCCCAGGCGTTGCCCGCGGATCGGTTCGACGCCCTGTGGGAGGCCGAGCGCCGATTCATCGAGGTGGCCCGGGCCGAACTCGGGCTGCCCTCCGCGTTCGTGCCATGACCGGTCAACGCCCGCCCGTCACGGTCACGCCAGACGCGCCGCCGTCATTCCAGGCCGAAGTCGACGGGGCTGTCAGCAGCTCTGGCTCTGAACGCCGTCGCCACGGGCTCGCCTCGGGGGCCGAGGAGGGTCTCCAGGTCGTCGTCCCGGGAATCGGCGTGGTCACCGTCCAGGTCGTGCTCGATGACGTCTGCTAGCAGCTCGGCGAGTTCCGCCAAACCGAAGTACCGCATCGCGTCCACGGCTCGTCTCAGCCGGAAGGGCTCGTTCACCTCGACCGCGAAGCCCAGGCCACCACCCATCACCGAGTTGTAGACACGTAGCAGGTACGACAGCTGCACGATCCCGGGTGGAGTGCCGTCGGGAGCCTCGCCGTCAGCGCCGTAATCAGCGGCCTGGTTCCAGATGATGTTCAGGTCATCCATATCGGCGGGCGTCCACCCCTCCTCTACCTCATCCACTGTGCACCTGGGGCCCATGCGGGCGGGTTGTGTCATGAGGTGGAGGTCGGAGCACCGACGCAGGGTATCCAACCAGTAACCCCTCCCGGCGGCAGGCACACGTCAACGGCGCTCAGCCGCACGATCTGCACCTCAGAGACACCGGCGTGCGGTGCCACGCCAGACGCCAGGTGAAGCGCTGACGCAACTCCGCTGGTGGCCGGCTCGTTGGTAGTCAGGGGCGGACGGAGGCGGACGATGGCGGCGGGGCGGGGTGCCGAGCTGCTGCGCCCTCCACGGAGTTCGGGTCGGGCGACGTTCCTGGAGCTGTTCTTCGATCTGGCCTTCGTTGTGGCCCTCACCCGGGTCTCGCAACGATTCGCGGGATTGGGCGACGACACTGGCTGGGCGCTCGTCACGGGGGTCGGGCGTACCCTGCTGCTCTTTCTGGCGCTCTGGTTGATCTGGTCGCACACCGCCTGGATCACCAGCCGGTACGAACCGGAGCAGCCGATCATCCAGGCCGTCGTGGTCGGCACCATGTTCGCCGGCCTGGTCATGGCGGTGACGCTGCCCCGCGCCATGGAGGAGCGAGCGCTGCCGTTCGCTGTCGCGTACCTCTTGGTGATGGTGGTGCGGCCGCTCGTGGTCGCCGTCGCGCTGCGTGGCCATCCGCGACGGCTGGTGCCCTTCCGGCTTGTCGTGTGGGCTCTGGCGAGCGCTCCGCTGTGGCTGGCCGGCGCGTTGGGCCCGGATCACCTCCGCCTGCCGCTGTGGGTTGTCGCCCTCGCTGTCGACTACGTCGCCTGGACACTGGGCTGGCCGCTGCCGTGGCTCGGGGTCTCGAAGGTGGGTCGGTGGCGGATCGCGGGCACCCATCTCGCGGACCGTTACCAGCAGATGGTCCTCATCGCGCTCGGTGAGTCGATTCTGGTTATCGGCGTGGTCTTCAGCGGCGCGGACTACTCCGCGGAGCGGGCAGCCGCCTTCGCGGTCGCGTTCGCCACCAGCGCGCTGCTCTGGCGGATCTACTTCCACCGCGCCGGTCTGCTGCTGACTGAGGCGTTCGACCGGGCGGGTATGCCCGGCCGGCTGGGCGCGGTGTCGGAACGGACGCATCTGTTGATCGTGCTCAGCGTGCTCGTCACGGCGGTCGGCTACGAGCTGGTGATCGATCATCCGTTCGGGCAGCCTCGACCCAGTTGGCTGCTGTTCGTGGTGGGCGGTCCGATGCTCTTCCTCGTCGCCCGTATACGGCTGCAATACGAGATCTTCGGCCGTGTATCCCGATCCCAGATCATCGGCTTGGCCGCCCTGCTGCTGTTCACGCCGTTGTTGGCCCGTTGGACGCCGATGGCCGGGCTGAGCGTGGTGGCCGGTGTGCTGGCGGTGGTCGCGCTCCTGGACGCGTTGCGAAGGCGGGGCCGGCCGCTGGAGGTTTCCGCCTCGCCGATCGGTCGGGAGACGTCCGGAGATCGCGACTCCGAGGCGTGACGCGGGTCGGTCGCCGCGATAGGCCGTTTCGTCGCGTAACCGCACGGCCGGGCACACACCGCGCGTGATGTCGGATCTGTAGCGCGCTACCACCGATCGGATTGTCAAGATAGAACGGTCGGTCTTGAGGGCGCGGGTCCAGGTCGGTATGGTTCTCACAGACAGAACGTTCGTTCTATCTGACGGTAGTCAGATGGAACGGCTGTACCTGAAGGAGAGCACCGTGCCCACCAAGATCACGCTCGTCATCGGTAACCCCGCAGAACCCGACGAGTTCGAGAAGGTCTTCGCCGACGTACGCCGGGCCGCCGAGACGTTCCCGAAGCTCCAGCGGGTCGAGTCGGCCAAGGTGTGGCCGAAGGAGGACGGCACGCCGACTCCCGCGTACCGGACGCTCGACCTGTACTTCGCCAGCTACGAGGACGCCTCTGCCGCAGTCGCGACGCCCGCCGCCGGTGCCGTCTTCGGTGGGCTCCAGGGCACCCAGGTGGAGATCACGGGGCTGTTCTCGAACATCGAGTAGCACCGCCCTTCCCCTCCCGGCGGCGGCCTCCACCCCGCTGGGCGTCCCTTCGCACCGGAATCACCGAGAGGATGACCATGACCACCCTCGCCGTCCCCGGCATCTCGACGACGGCCGCTGCCCTACGGCGGTTGTACTTCGGTCGCTTCGCCTTCGCCATCGTCTGGGCTGCCGTGACGTTCCCACTCGCCACGCACCTCAACCCCCTCACCGCCGCACTGCTCGTGCTCTACCCGCTGTTCGACGTGGCCGCGGCCATCGTCGACGTCCGCGCGTCGCGGGCCACCGGATCGCCCACCCTGCTGTACGTGAACGTCGCGATCAGCCTGCTCGCCGCGGTGGGCCTGGGCGTCGCCGGCGCGTCCGGTATTCCTGCGGTCCTGCGCGTCTGGGGCGCCTGGGCGGTCGTGGCCGGACTGGTCCAGCTGATCGTGGCCGTCAGCCGCCGCGCGATGGGTGGCCAATGGCCGATGATCATCAGCGGTGGCATCTCCGTCATCGCCGGTGGGTCGTTCGTCGCGGCCGCCTCCGCGGACAACCCGGCACTGACCAACGCGATCGGCTACGCCATTCCCGGCGCCATATTCTTCCTCATCGCGGCCATCCGCCTCGGCCGCGCCGCGAAGGGAAACTGACGTGGACAACGCCACGTACGACGTCATTGTCATCGGCGCGGGGCCGGTGGGGGAGAACGTCGCCGACCGCGTCGTGCAGGGCGGCCTGACCGCCGCGATCGTCGAGCGGGAACTGGTGGGTGGTGAGTGTTCGTACTGGGCCTGCATGCCGACGAAGGCGTTGCTGCGCAGCCAGACCGCGCTCCGGGCAGCTCGTCAGCTGCCCGGAGCGCGCGAGGCGGTGACCGGCGAGTTGGACGCGGCGGCCGTGCTGCGCCGCCGGGACGACTTTGCCTCGCACTGGAAGGACGACGGTCAGGTGTCCTGGCTGAACTCCGCGGGCATCGCCCTGTATCGGGGCCAGGGGCGGATCGGCGCCGACCGAATCGTCGAGGTGACCGGCGCGAACGGCGTCACCACCTCGCTCACCGCCCGACACGCGGTCGTCATCGCGACCGGAAGTAGCGCATTGGTGCCGGACATCGCCGGTCTGCGCGAGGCGGCACCGTGGACCAGCCGTGAGGCAGCCGCCGCGAGCGAGGTTCCCGGCCGGCTCGCCATCATCGGTGGTGGCGTGGTGGCCACGGAGATGGCGACCGCGTACGCCGGTCTCGGATCGGCGGTGACGGTGCTCGTGCGCGACGGAGTGCTCACGGCGGCCGAGCCGTTCGTCGGCGAGCGGGTCACGCAGTCCCTGCGAGAAGCTGGCGTGTCGGTGCATCTCGGTGCCGAGGTCACCTCGGTGAACCGTGACGGGGACGGCACGGTGCACATCACGCTCACCGACGGCGAACAGGTCGAGGCCGACGAGATCCTCGTCGCGATCGGCCGTACGCCGAACACGCACGACGTCGGCCTCGACCGGATCGGCCTGAAGCCGGGCGCCTGGCTCACTGTCGACGACACCCTGCGGGTGGTCGACGGTGCCGGCGGGTTGACCGGCGACGGATGGCTGTACGCGGCCGGGGACGTCAACCGGCGTGTGCTCCTGACCCACCAGGGCAAGTACCAGGCTCGCGCCGTGGGCGACGTGATCGTGGCGCGGGCCCGGGGCGAAGCGGCAGACGACCGCCCGTGGGGTCGGCACGTCGCCACGGCCGACGAGCGTGCTGTGCCGCAGGTCGTCTTCACCGACCCGGAGGTCGCGTCGGTGGGGCTGACCGCAGCCGCCGCCGAGGCCGCTGGACTGCGGATCCGGGTCGTCGACTACGACCTGGCCGCCGTCGCCGGGGCCGCGCTGCACGCCGACGGCTACCAGGGGCAGGCCCGGATGGTCGTGGACGAGGACCGGCGGGTGATCGTCGGCCTCACCCTCGTGGGCCCGGACGTCGCGGAGCTGATCCACGCCGCGACGATCGCCATCGTCGGTGAGGTCCCACTGGAGCGGCTGTGGCACGCCGTGCCCGCGTACCCGACCGTCAGCGAGGTCTGGCTGCGCCTGCTGGAGGCGTACGGCCGCTGACCTGAGCCGTGCCGCCGTCCGCGCCATCGCCGATGAGCTGGGTCATCCCTCACCCGGGGTGGCCCAGCTCTTGTCGTGTGGGCTGGTCGCGCGGGGGCTAACCGGCTGACTCCGCCGACTGACGCTCCGAGTTGATTCTGAGGAGCCCTTCCACACCGCGCAGGAAGGTCTCGGACACCAATGTGGGGTCGGAGAGACATCCGGCCGCCATGGCGCCGTCGCGGAGCATGACG
Source organism: Micromonospora sp. NPDC048842 (assembly GCF_040649935.1). Classification (NCBI taxonomy): domain Bacteria; kingdom Bacillati; phylum Actinomycetota; class Actinomycetes; order Micromonosporales; family Micromonosporaceae; genus Micromonospora; species Micromonospora sp. NPDC048842. The sequence continues at coordinate 28,422 of NZ_JBEZGK010000010.1, forward strand.
AAGTGGCGCGCTGCCGGATCCGCCGTTCCTTCGTGGACCTGTGCCATGAGCGTGGTGATGGTTTCCAGGAACCATTGCCGGTGGGCCATGAGTTCTTGGTGTACGGGATGGTTCGTGTCCGGATATTCCGCCGCGGCGTTCAGGAACGCGCACCCACGGAACCCGGGGGACTGGATGTTCTGGGCGATGGAAGTGGTGATGGCGAGGAGCGGATCGACCGGCGATCGGTTGGCGGCGAGGGCCTCGTCGACCATGCCGCGCTCCAGCTGATGCACCTCCCGCAGGTAGGCCAGGATGAGGTCGTCCTTGCTGGGGAAGTGACGGTAGAAAGTAGCCCTGGTCACCTTCGCCTCGGCAATGATCCGGTCGACGCCGACGGCGTGAATGCCCTCCGCGTAGAAGATCCTGGTCGCCGTCCGGAGAAGCTTGAGGCGTGCCTCGGAGGGCCGGGCAGTGGGTTCAGCGCTCGCCATCCCACCATCTTAGCGACAGAACGTTCGGTCTGATTGGTGCCTGCCAGGCATTTCGCTCCGACGTTCGGCGCGGCGCTTCCTTCTCGATCTCGCTGACAGTGGCCTGATCAGTGCTGGATTCTGGGTGCTGCCAGTCACCGGAGCCGGGATCGCCGGCGAGGCCACTCGAAAGGAACTCCAGATGAGCGCTGCTTCTGACATGTCTGCCCAGGAGATGCCGACAGTTGTGCTGATCCACGGAGCATTCGCCGGCTCGTCGAGTTGGAATGGGGTGATTGCCGACCTCAAACGTCGCGGGTACCCGGTCATCGCCGTCGCCAACCCGCTGCGCGGTGTGCAGAAGGACGCCGCGTACGTTCGGGCTCTTCTGGACAGCTTGCCCGGACCGGTCGTGATGGCCGCCCATTCCTACGGCGGGCTGGTCATGACCGAGGCCGCGGCCGGTGCCGCCAACGTCAAGGCCCTGGTGTACGTCGCCAGCGTGAGCCCGGACGTAGGCGAAAGTGTGATCGGGTTGCTCACCAAGTACCCCGGAAGTCAGCTCGCCACCAGCATCAACATGGTGCCGATTCCCTCCGACGACGGCGGCACGACAATGGATCAGTACATCTTCCAGGACAAGTTCCCCGAGGTGTTCGCCGCCGACGTCGACCCCGAAACCGCCAAGATCATGGCGGCGACGCAGCGACCCGCTTCGGCGAGCGCCCAGGAGGAGGGCGTGACCAAGGCCGCCTGGAAGACGATTCCCTCCTGGACCTTGATCACCACCCAGGACCAGGGCATTCCGCCGGACCTGCAGCGCTTCCTGGCCGACCGGGCGGGGTCCACGGCAGTGGAGATCGCCGCCTCCCACGCTGTGGCGGTCTCGCAACCCGGCCCGGTCGCAGACCTCATCGACACTGCCGCCCGCGCCACCGCCCGCTCGATGCAGATGTCCAAGAGTCGTCAAGGTTGACGAGGGTTGCCGAAACTGCGATGAGCCCTCGGTGAGTCAGTCAGCAGGATTGACGGTGGCGGGCATGCCCGGCCGGCTGGGCGCGGTGTCGGATCAGTGCGGGAAGGCGCGGGGGAGGCGTGCGCCGAGAAGCTCGTCGCGGAACGCTTGGATGCGTGTGATGACCTGGCGTCTGCCGATGGTGTTCTCGATGCGGTCGAGGTAGAGGCATCGGGCCGCGAGTTGGTCGAGATCGACGGTGAAGTAGATCGCCATCAGCGGGTTGACGAACAGGTCCCCGCCGCCGGTGCGTCGGGTGAATCGGACGTCGCCGAACCCGCCGCTGGTGGCGGCGGCGATCTGCCCCTGAACGATGCTCGGCCGCTGCGGGGTAGCCGCCTGGGCGTCAGCGACGGCAGCGCGGTAGAGCTCCGCCTCCCGGCTCGAACCGGGGATGGACAGAGCGCCGAGGTAACCACCGTCGCGGTCGAGCGCGGCGAGGTTCTCCAGCACCTCGACATGGTTGACGCCGTCGTAGGCGTCGATGCCGAAGCCCAGGCTGGTCACGAGCTTGACCGGTACGTCCAGCGCGGCCACGGCGGCCAGGCTGGTCATGTCCTCCACCGGAGTGCCGAGATTGCTTTCATCGCCGCGCAGCAGCACGTCGGTGCCGCCGTCGACCAGCACCACGGCGTCGATGTCGAGGTGTTCCACCAGGTGCCGGTACGCCGTTCGCAGCGGTTGGACACCGAGCGGCGGAAACGCGTACACCGTCGATGGCAGTTCTTGCGCCGCCAGCCATCGGGCGAGCGTCCGCTCCGGGAAGTACCAGTCGGTGCTGGTGGTGTCCGGCCGAACCGCTGCGACGTGCTCCACCATCCACGCGTCCCGGTCGATCAACTCGAGTTCCGAGAAGGAGAGGCTGGCCAGGTGCACCTGCGCGCCAGCGCCCCACAAGGCGAACGCCAAGGGCAGGCCCGCGTACACGTCGAAACCCCCGCCCGCTCCGGCGATGAGGATGTTCCGCGCCGGAGCCAACGCGGCGAACAGTGGCGGAACTGCCAACGAGAACGCACCGGAGTCGGCCGGCGGCGCCGCAGGGGTCATCACCGCTCAATGATCACCGAGGCGTGGTGGACACGGCCAACCCTTCTGCCTACGCGGTTAAGCCGCACAGCCTGATCGCTGCGTGAGTGTGAGCTGTCCGAGTTCCTGGGTGCATCGGGTGAGCGCGACGTAGAGGCCGTTCCAGCCGCGCGGTTCGGCGGCGATGCCCTGAGGGTCGATGAGGAGCGTCGCGTCCCATTCCAGTCCCTTGGACTGGGTCGCGGTGAGCACTGGCACATCACTCAAAACCGCTTGGAGTGTGGCGATGCGGTCCGCGGGGGCGATGACGCCGACAGTGCCGCCGTGCCACCGTTGCCGCAACTGCCGCACTGCTTCCACGGCGGCGTCGGCGAGCTCAGCCGGTGTGATCGTGCGCTCCCAGGGGGCGATGCCGGAGGAGCGTACCGCTCGTGGCGGGGTGTTGTGGCTGCCAGCCTTCGTCAAGACCGGTTCGGTGAGGTCCATGACCTCGCGGGGGGTCCGGTAGCAGATGGTGAGTTCCGCGGCGGTCCAACGGTCGCCGAAGGCAGCCCGTACCGCTTGTGCCCAACTGGTGTGCCGGTGGGCTGCCTCGGCCTGGTCGATGTCGCCGACGGCGGTGATGGAGCGACTGGGACAGCGCCGGAGGACCATCTGCCACTGCATTTCGGACAGTTCCTGCGCTTCATCGACGACGACGTGGCCGTACACCCAGGCGCGCTGGCGGCGAGCGCGTTCGGCGAGGAACTCGCCCTGTGGTTGCGGGGTGTCGACCTCGCCGAGCAGGTCGGCGAGCGCGTCGAGCAGAGGGATGTCGCTTGATGCCCATGGGGTGGGCTCGGCCGCGACGGCGGTGATCTCGTCGGGGGACAGTTGCGGGGCGAACCTGGCCAGCAGGGTGCGGTCGGTCAGGAGGTCACCCAGCAGGGCTTCGGCGTCGAGGGTGGGCCACCATGCCTCGATGAACCGGGCGATGGTGGCGTTCTCGGCGATACGACAACGAAGCTGCTCGACTTCCTCCTCGGAGAGCAACCCGTCGATGTCGCTGCCGGTGGACGTCCGGGTGGAGGCGTGGTCATGCCCCATGCCCTTGTCGACGCGGGCGAGGATGTCCTCGAAGCCTTCCTCCATCTCCGCCATCAGCGCCTCGCGCTGCTCGGCGACGACATCGGCAAGGAGGTGGTGCACCTGCTCGGCGAACGCCGCGCGGGCGCGGTGGTACGGGCGTCCCTGCACCGCCGAGGCGAGCGCCTGCGCCACGGTCGCGGCTGGAACGACGTAGAACTCGCCCTCCCAGCGCAGCTTCAGCTCGCGCGGTCGGGGGAGCAGCGACGCGACGTAGCCTTCGAGCGTGGGCTGCCAGAGAGCGCGACCCTTGATTTCGGCGAGAAGTCGGCTCTCGTCGCGGCCCACCTGAACGTCGGCCAGCAGGGTGTCGCAGGTCGCCGAGACGACGGCGGTCTCACCGAGCGCGGGCAGCACCTGGGCGATGTACTGCAGGAACCGCGGCGAGGGGCCCAGGACCAGGACCGCCTGGTCGGCCATCTTTCGGTGGGTGAACAGCAGGTACGCGACGCGGTGCAGGGCAACCACTGTCTTGCCCGTGCCGGGACCACCCTGGACGATCAGCGGGCCGGTCGCCTCCGCCCGGACGATGTCGTCCTGCTCGCGTTGCAGGGTGGAGATCGCTGTCGACATGCGACCGGTGCGCCGCTGGTCGAGGGCGGCCAGGAGAGCGCCTTCGCCGACGAGTTCCGCCGTTGCGCTCCCGTCCAGAGGCTCGTCGTCCACGCCGACGACGGCCGATCCCGTCGTACGGATGTGCCGGCGCCGCGCCTGACCCTGTGGGTCGACAGCCGTCGCGGTGTAGAACGGCCGAGCCGCGGGAGCGCGCCAGTCCACCAGCAGTGGCTCAGTGTCGTCGCCGTCATCACGGAGACCGACACGGCCCACGTGGCGCACTGTGCCGTCGAGGCCGTCGAGGCGGCCGAAGACCAACCCCTCATCTGCTCGCCGTAGCTCGTCGTACTGCTGCCGGAGCATGCGCTGCCGGGCCCGCTCCAACGCGTCCATGGGCTCCGACGAAAGTTCGACCTGTAGGTGATCGGCCAGCCTGTCGCGCCGGGCCGTGGCCAAGTCCAGAAACGCCTGTTCCTCGGCGACCGCGGACCGGCGCGCGGCACCCTCTGCGGTAGAGGCCGGCAGTTGGCCGTCAGGTGCTACTTCGCCAACGCCGGCGGTGCCGTTGCTCGGGGCAGACTTCCGGTGCATTCGCAAATCCTTGTATCGGGGTAACCCTCGGCCCGGATGAGCCGCAGCGCATTCGGCGGCAAGCATAGAGTTGGTTCCCCTCAACGGCCACGAAATCCGCCGGCAGAGATCGGAATCTCAATGCCTTGCAGTTCCGGGGATGCTTATGGCCTCACCGGTGCCATTTTCTTATTGACAGTCGAGTCTTTTTCTGTTCTGCGGATGCTTTCCGAGCAGTGAGGCGCTCTTCGGCCTCAGGCGGGGGTTGGGTTGTTCTCAGCCGGACTCCGGGCGGAGTCGGCTGTCGCATCAGGGGCGGTGAGGGCCGTTCCGCGCAGGTCAGCTCAATGTGAAGGACACGTCGTCGACGTCGAAGGCGGTAGCGCCGTTGCCAGCCGTCTCGCTGGCGAGGAAGCTGGCCGTCGCGGTGCGCTCGATAGTGCCCGTTCCGCTCGACATGACGTACTGCCGCCACTGCGCCCCGCCGTCGAAGGCCAGCGAGAACCTCGTCTTCGGGGGTATCCCGGTGACCGCCAGTCCGACGTTCAGGTAGTCGCCGCGGCTGGTCTCCGTGGTGGTGGTCCGCACCCAGAAGCGGACCGTCAGGTCGCAGTTGGTCGGCACTGTGACGGTGGTGCGCAGCAGGTCGGCACGCGTCACGTCCAGCCCGGCGAAGGTGGCGTACGCGCGGCCGGTGTGTGCGGGTCGGGCCGCGTCGCCGAGCACGACGATGCGGGGGCCGGCCGTCCAGTCGGCGGTGCCGCGCTCGAACCCCGGGTTCGGGTGGATCTGCCCGCTGCAGGGCGGGTCGGCCGCTGGCTGGCCGTGGGATGCGCCGCCCGTGGCCAGGAGCAGCACTGCCGCAACCGAGATGGTGGTGACGAATGCCTTCATCGGTTCCCCCAGCGTCCATACATTCGAAATGGTCTATGTCTGTCGACCATGCGCGATGGACGTGGGCGCGTCAAGCCCTTCCCGCCGTCGGCTCCGCGCCGGCGGCGGCTGACCGGAACATGCTGGCGCTACCGGCGGCGGCGGGCGTCGGCCTCGGTGTCGAGAAGGTCGTTGAGCGTCAGCGCCGAGTTGATCAGTGAGAGATGGCTGAACGCCTGGGGATAGTTTCCGATCTGCTCCCCGGTCGCGGCGATCTCCTCGGCATAGAGGCCGAGGTGGTTGCTGAAGGTGAACATCTTCTCGAACGTGAGTCGGGCGTCGTCGAGGCGGCCGGAACGGGCCAGCGCCTCGACGTACCAGAAGGTGCACATGTTGAAGGTGCCCTCGTGGCCCGGGAGGCCGTCGGGGGAGTGGACCGGGTCGTACCGGTGGACCAGGCTGTCGGAGACCAGCTCGCGTTCGATCGCCTGCAGGGTGGACTGCCACAGCGGGTCGCTCGGCGTGACGAAACCGACCGCCGGCATCGCGAGCAGCGCCGCGTCCAGCACGTTCTCGTCGTACGCCTGCACGAAGGTGCCGCGGGCCCGGTCGTATCCGCGCTCCATGACCTGGTTGTAGATGCGGTTGCGTTGCTCGGTCCAGCAGGTCATGTCCCCGGGGCGGCCGGTGCGGGTGGCCAGCCGGATGGCCCGGTCCAGCGCGACCCAGGACATCACCCGACCGAATGTGTAGTTGCGGGGGTGGTGGCGGCTCTCCCAGATGCCGGCGTCGGGCTGGTCCCAGTTGTGGCAGAGCCAGTCGACCAGCCGGACGGTGCTCTTCCACACCTGGTGTGAGACGCGGATGCCCTGCTCGTCGGCGAGGTGCATGGCGTAGAGGGCCTCGCCGTGGATGTCGAGCTGGAGTTGGTCGGCGGCGCCGTTGCCGATCCGCACCGGCCGGGAGCCTCGGTAGCCCTCCAGGTGGTCCAGCACCTCCTCGTGCAGGTCGGAGGAGCCGTCCACCCGGTACATGATCTTCAACGGGTCCTGGTGGTCGCCGGCCTCGCGGATCCGCTCGTCGAGCCAGTTCATGTACCGGCTGACCTCCTCGGTGAAGCCGAGGCCGAGCAGCGCGTGCACCGAGAACGACGTGTCGCGTACCCAGGTGTAGCGGTAGTCCCAGTTGCGGGTTCCGCCGACCAGTTCGGGCAGCGCTGTGGTGGGTGCGGCGATCATCGCGCCGGTCGGCGCGTACGTCATGAGTTTGAGCGTGATGGCCGAACGCTCGACCATCTCCCGCCAGCGGCCGGTGTAGCGGGAACGTTCGAGCCAGCGCCGCCAGTAGTCCCGGGTCCACTCGAACATGCCCTGGATCTCTTCCGGCGCGAAAATGCGCGGCTCGGTTCCGCCCGTCTCCAGGACCACCCCGCCGGTGTCGCCCTCGTTCAGCGTGCCGTACGCGACAAGGTCGCCGCCCTCAAGGTGGACGTCACCCTGTTCGGAGATCAACCGCCGCACCGGGTCGACCGGGTTGAACGTCAGCGTCGCCGACCGGCTGCGGAAGACGAAACCGTTGTGGTGGCGCTCAAGCTGATGCTCTTCGCGGGCGTAGTTGAACCGCGGCCGGCACTCCACCCGGAAGCGCATGCTGCCCCGGACCATGGTGACGGTGCGGACCAGCCGATGCGCGTCGGTGGCCCGCTCGCCGGTGACCGGCATGAAGTCCATCACCTCGGCCACCCCGTCGGCGCTGATGAACCGGGTGATCAGGATGGGTGTGCCGGGGAGGTAGAGCTGCTTGGTCACGTACCGCACGTCGTGCGGCGCGATCTGGAAGTAGCCGCCCTTCTCCTTGTCCAGCAGGGCCGCGAAGATGCTCGGCGAGTCGAACCGCGGCGCGCAGAACCAGTCGACAGTCCCGTCGCACGTCACCAGCGCGGCGGTCTGCAGGTCGCCGATGAGCCCGTGATCCTCGATCGCCGGATAGCTGTCCACGTCTCTCCCCGGTTCGGCTGCGTCCTGCGCACCGAACCTAGGGGAGGAATTGTCGACTTAGGTGAGATTCACGTTCCGCCACCCTGTCGCGTGCCCCCACGTGTCACGGCGACGGCCGGGGTCCTGCGCTGCCTGGACCCGGACGTCAGTGCAGCGGGCGGCAGGAGGAACGGATGACCAGCTCGGTGGGGAGCCGGATGTGGGTGTCGCGCTCGACGCCAGCGATCAGGTCGATGAGCAGGCGCAACGCCTCGGCGCCCATCCGTTGCAGCGGCTGCATGATGGTCGTCAGCGGCGGGTTGACCAGCGCGGACTCCGGTACGTTGTCGAAGCCGATCACCGACAGGTCGTCGGGCACCGACAGGCCCATGTCGCGGGCCACTGTCATCGTGGAGATCGCGGAGAGGTCATTGCCCGCGAAGATCGCGCTCGGCCGGTCGGTACGGGCGAGGAGCTCCGCGGCGGTGCCGGCGGCGCTCTCGATCCGGAACCCGCCGACGCGGACGAGCCGCTCGTCCACGGGCACGCCGGCGTCGGCCATCGCACTGCGGAAGCCGGCCTCGCGCAGCTGCGCGGACTTCAGGTCGGTGCGTCCACTGATGTGCCCGATCCGCGTGTGGCCGAGGGACAGCAGGTAGTTGGTCGCCAGCACGGCGCCGGCGAAGTTGTCCGAGTCGACGGTGGGCAGGTCGGACGGCCCGGTGTGGGGGTCGACGGCCACGACGTGGAAGCTGTGTTCGGTCTCGACCACCGTCGGTGTGACGATCACGGCGCCGTCGATGAGTGTGCCGGAGAGCCGGGCGAGCGAGCGCCGCTCCCACCCCACGGCGGCGCCCTCGCCGTCCCCGCTGGAGTAGGCAAGCAATTGGTATCCGCTCCCGGCGACCTCCTGCGACGCCCCCTTGAGTAGTTCGGTGGAGAAGGGCTCGAACTCGGCGACCAGGATGCCGAGCACGTTGGTGCGGTGGCTGCGCAGGCTCTGCGCCCCCAGGCTCGCCTCGTAGCCGAGCTCATGGATGACCTGCTGGACGCGCTCCACGGTTGCCTGGGCCACGCCGTAGCGGCCGTTGACGACCTTCGACACGGTCGCGACCGAGACGCCGGCAGTACGTGCCACATCCGACATCTTGACGCGCTGCTGAAACACCACGTCGATGATGATAGGGCCCCGTCGGGGGCACGTCGCCACCGACTCGAAAACGTTATCGATACCGATTGACATCAAGTTACATGACTGTAAAACTTCGCCGCAGGCCGAGTACCGCGACTGACTAGTCGAGGAGACATCGATGGCAACGAAGCGGCGTGCGAGTGCCGTCCTGGCACTGTTAATGACAAGTGTTGTCGTCCTCGCCGGGTGTTCCGGCGGCGGCGAAGAGGCAGCCCCTCAGAGCGAGCTGTACAAGGACCCGGTAACCCTGAGCTGGTGGCACAACGCCTCACAGGACGGGCCCGGCAAGACCTACTGGGAGAAGGTCGCCAAGGACTTCTCCGCACTTCACCCCACCGTCAAGATCGAGATTGAGGCGATCGAGACGAACCAGCTCCAGCGCACCCGGCTCCCTGCCGCGCTGCTGAGCAGCGACCCGCCGGACATCTTCCAGGCCTGGGGCGGCGGCGAGATGAGCGAGCAGGTGGAGGCCGACTACCTCAAGGAGATCACCGACCAGACCAAGACCGAGGTCGGCGACATCGGCAGCGCCGCGGAGATCTGGCAGGTCAAGGGCAAGCAGTACGGCCTGCCGTTCCGGATGGGCATCGAGGGCGTCTGGTACAACAAGGAGATGTTCGCCAGGGCGGGCATCGCGGCGCCGCCGACCACCTTCGAGGAGCTCAACACCGCGGTCACCAAGCTCAAGGCGATCAACGTCATCCCGATCGCCGTGGGTGCCGGTGACAAGTGGCCGGCCGCGCACTGGTGGTACAACATGGCGCTGCGCGCCTGCTCGGTCGACGCCCTCAAGAAGGCCTCCGCGGAGAAGAACTTCGACGATCCGTGCTTCGTGAAGGCCGGCCAGGACCTGAAGACGTTCATCGACACCAAGCCGTTCCAGCCCAACTTCATCGCCACGCCGGGCCAGAACGACCCGACCAGCGCCAACGGCATGCTCGCCAACGGCAAGGCCGCGATGGAGCTCATGGGCGACTGGAACCGCGGGACGCTGGACACCGTCACCACGGACAAGGCGAAGCTCGCGTCGTTCCTCGGCTGGTTCCCGGTGCCGGCGATCTCCGGTTCCCCGGGTGACCCGAAGGCGGCTCTCGGCGGTGGCGACGGGTTCTCCTGCGCCAAGAACGCCCCGGCCGAGTGCGTCGAGTTCCTCAAGTACATCGTGAGCCCCGAGGTGCAGAAGGGCTACGCCGAGACCGGCACCGGCCTGCCTGTCGCCAAGGGCGCGGCGGACGCCGTGAAGGACCCCGCGCTGAAGTCCATCCTGGAGGCCACCTCCGGGGCGAGCTACGTCCAGCTCTGGCTGGACACGGCGTACGGCAGCACGGTCGGCAACGCGATGAACGACGCGATCGTCGCCATCTTCGCCGGCAACGGGACGCCTGAGAAGGTCGTCTCGGCAATGAAGGCGGCCGCAAGCAAGTGACCTCCGCCAACCAGATCCGTATTCCCGCCGGCGACGCTCCCGCGTCGCCGGCGGGCCCCCACAAGGCCGGGCGCGAGTCCGCCCGCCGAGCCGACAACCGCCGCAAGTGGTACGAGATCATCGGGCTCACCACGCCGGCCGTCCTGATCTACGTGATGTTCGTACTGGTGCCGATGGGCTTCGCGGTCTACTACAGCCTGTTCCGGTGGCGTGGGGTCGGCCCTCCCACCGAGTTCGTCGGTCTGCGGAACTACACCCTCGCCTTCCAGGACCCGATCTTCCTCGACGCGTTGCGCAACAACGCGATAATCGTCTTCGGGTCGCTGCTGATCCAGGGCCCGATCGCCTTGGGCGTCGCCCTGCTGCTCAACCGTCGCTTCCGTGGGCGGGCCGTGTTCCGCCTGCTGGTGTTCGTGCCCTACGTGCTGGCCGAGGTCACCGTCGGCATCATGTGGAAGCTGCTGCTGACCGGTGACGGCACCGTCGACGCACTGCTGCGGTCCCTGGGCATGGGCGGCCTGGTGCAAGCCTGGCTGGCGGACCTGGATGTGGTCATCTGGACCCTGCTGGCCATCCTCACCTGGAAATACGTCGGCTTCGCCATCATCCTGCTCCTCGCTGGACTCTCCAATGTGCCCGACGAGCTGACCGAGGCGGCGGCCATCGACGGCGCGAGCTGGTGGCAGATCCAACGGCATGTCACGATCCCGCTGCTCGGCCCGACGATCCGGATCTGGATGTTCCTGTCCATGATCGGGTCACTGCAGATCTTCGACATGATCTGGGTGACCTCGGTGCCCGCGGTGCGGTCCCTCGGCGCTTCGGCCACCATGGCGACATACATGGTGGACAACGGGTTCTTCGCCCGGCTGTGGGGCTACGGCAACGCTGTGGCGGTAATCCTGTTCGTCATCTCCTTCGTGGCGGCGCTGCTGTTCCAGCGGTTCCTGCTCCGCCGCGACATCGAGGGCGCCATCACCGGAAGGGCGAAGTGACGATGGCCGTGAACTCGGTTCTCCCCCCGTCCACCGGACGCCGTCAGGTCTCCTGGGGCACGCCGCTCACCTACGCGCTCGCCCTCGCGATCGCGGCGGTGTCGATCGCCCCGGTCATCTACGTGGTCATCGGCGGGTTCCGCACCACCCCGCAGATCGTCGCGGACCCGGCCGGCCTGCCCGACCCGTTCGTCTGGGACAACTACGCCAGGGTGCTGACCCAGAGCAACTTCTGGCAACAGGCGTTCAACAGCGCGGTCATCGCCCTCGGCACCACGCTGGCCGTGGTCGTACTCGGACTGGCCGCCGCGTTCGTGCTCGCCCGCTACAGCTTCCGCGGGCGGGAAGGGCTCTACACCTTCTTCACCCTCGGTCTGCTGTTTCCGGCCGGGGCGGCGATCCTGCCGCTCTACCTCATGCTGCGTGACCTGAACCTGATCAACTCCTACTACGCGGTGATCCTGCCGCAGGTCGCCTTCTCACTGCCACTGACGATCGTGATCCTGCGCCCCTTCCTCTCGGCCATCCCGAGAGAGTTGGAGGACGCGGCCGCCATCGATGGCGCGAGTCGGCTCGGCTTCCTCTGGCGCGTCGCGATGCCGTTGTCGCGGCCCGCGCTCGTCACCGTTGGCGTCCTGGCGTTCGTGGCGAGCTGGAACTCGTTCCTGCTGCCGCTGCTCGTCCTCAGCGACGTCAACCTGCACACCCTGCCGCTGGGCGTGCAGAACTTCTCCAGCCAGTACACCACCGACACGGCAGGCGTACTCGCCTTCACCTCGCTGGCGATGCTGCCGGCACTGCTCTTCTTCACGCTCGCGGAGAAGCAGATCGTCGGTGGCCTGCAGGGCGCGGTCAAGGGCTGAGCCGCAGCGGTACGAGCACAACCACAGGAAGGCAGAGCATGACTGAGGTCCACGCGGTGGTGGGCGGGCCGGCACCGGCCCAGGCAGGCCCGGAACACGGACGACCGGACGGGCACGACGATGAGACCCGCCTGCGCGATCTCCTCGGCCGAATGACGATCGAGGAGAAGATCGCCCAGCTCGTCGGCTTCTGGGAGAAGGAGGACGGCGAGGCGGTCGCACCGTTGCAGGGTGAGTTCGGCGACGCCTTCAAGCTCGAGGAATTCTCCCGGCACGGGCTCGGTCACCTCACCCGCACCTACGGCACCCGCCCCGTGGACGCGGCGGAACACGCGGCCTGGTTGTGGAAGTTCCAGCGCGACCTGGTCACCGGGACCCGGCTCGGTATCCCGGCGATCGTCCACGAGGAGTGCCTCACCGGGCTGTCCGCGTGGAAGGCGGCCACGTTTCCCACCCCGCTGGCCTGGGGCGCCGCGTTCGACCCCGAACTGGTCACCGAGATGGCTGCGGCGATCGGCGCCTCGATGCGGGCCCTGGGCATCCACCAGGGGCTCTCTCCGGTGCTCGACGTGATCCGTGACCCCCGCTGGGGCCGGGTGGACGAGTGCATCGCCGAAGATCCGTACCTGGTCGGCACCATCGGCACGTCGTACGTGCGCGGCCTCCAGTCGCAGGGAGTGCACGCCACCCTCAAGCACTTCGCTGGTTACTCCGCCTCGCGCGCCGGACGTAACTTCGGCCCGGTGCACATCGGCCGCCGGGAACTGGCCGACGTACTGCTCCCCCCGTTCGAGATGGCGATCATCGACGGTGACGCCCGCAGTGTCATGCACTCGTACGCCGAGATCGACGGCATGCCCGTCGCCGCCGACCCGACGATGCTGACCGGCATCCTGCGCGACCAGTGGGGCTTCGACGGCACGGTGGTGGCCGACTACTACGGAGTCGCGTTCCTGAACCTGCTGCACCACGTGGCGAGTGACCACGCGGCCGCGGCCGGGCAGGCGCTGGCCGCCGGTCTCGACGTCGAACTGCCCACCGGAGACGCCTATCTGACCCTGCGGGAGTCGGTGCGGGCGGGCACGCTCGACGAGGCGCTCGTCGACCGCGCGGTGCTGCGGGTGCTGCGCCAGAAGCGGGACCTGGGTCTGCTCGACGCGACCTTCAGCGACGAGCCGCCTGAGGCGATCGACCTCGACTCGCCCGAGCACCGGTCGATCGCCCGCCGGCTCGCCGAGGAATCGATAGTGCTGGTCGCCAACCGCGACGCGCTGCCGCTGCCAGCGGGACGACGGGTGGCCCTCATCGGCCCGAACGCCGACCGGCAGAGTGCGCTCTTCGGGTGCTACTCGTTCCTCAACCACGTCCTCGTCCAGCACCCCGGCGTGGAGACCGGCATCGAGGTGTCCACAGTGCTCGACGCCGTGCGGGCCGAGTTCGGCGGCGATCTCGTCACCTGGGCACGCGGCTGCGACGTGGACACCGACGACCGGTCCGGCTTCGACGAGGCTGTCGCCACGGCCTCTGACGCGGACGTTGCGGTCCTGGTCGTCGGCGACCACGCCGGCCTCTTCGGGCGCGGCACCGTCGGCGAAGGCTGCGACCGGGACGACCTGGAACTGCCCGGCGTCCAGCGCGAACTGGTCGAGTCGGTGCTGGCGACCGGCACACCTGTCGTCCTCGTGTTGCTCACCGGCCGGCCGTACGCCATCGGCTGGGCGCTCTCACGCTGCGCGGCTGTGGTGCAGGCGTTCTTCCCGGGTGAGGAGGGTGCCGGGGCGATCGCGGGCGTGCTCTCCGGGCGGGTCAACCCTTCGGGCCGGCTTCCGGTCACCCTGCCCGGGTCGGCCGGCGCGCAGCCGTACTCCTACCTGCACCCCACCCTCGGCGCGGGGAACGCGGGGACCAACCTGCTGGCGACGCCCGTGGCGCCGTTCGGCCACGGCCTGTCCTACACGACGTTCGCGTACGACGAACTCACAGTGCCCAGCACGGTGCCCACCGACGGGACGGTAGGGGTGAGCGTGCGGGTGACGAACACCGGCACGGTCGCCGGCGACGACGTGGTCCAGCTCTACGGTCGCGACCTGGTCGCCTCGGTGACCCGGCCGGTGGCGCAGCTGCTCGGCTACCGGCGGGTCCACCTGGAACCGGGCCGGTCCGTCACTGTCGAGCTGGCGGTGCCCGCCACCCGCCTGGCCTTCTCCGACCGCACGTTCACCCGCGTCGTGGAGCCCGGCGACGTCGAGATCTGGGTCGGCACCAGCGCGCGGCGGGACACCGAGGCGGTGACCACGCTCGTCGGTGACACGGTCCCGGTCACCACCGCCTCCCCACGCTGGACTATCACAGACGTCCGCTGAGAGCCGGCTCACCGACCATCCCCGTGGGACGGTCGGTGAGCCGGCCCCACTCGTGTGCCGGCACGCGGTGCTGCTGATCTGGCCCGGCCTCAATGCTGCCGACCGGCGCGGGTGGCGATGTCGTGCAAGGCCGCGATGTGAGCGCTCAGCGCGGCGCGGCCGGCGGTGGACAGATTGATCCAGGTCCGCGGGCGCTTGCCGACGTAGCCCTTGCGTGTCTCGACGTAGCCGCCCGCGCCCAGGGCCGAGATCTGCTTGGACAGGGCCGAGTCACTGAGCTCCACGGAGTCGCGGACGAACGCGAACTCGGCCCACTCCGTCCCTGCCAGGAGTGCCACTATGGCCAGTCGGGTGGGATCGAGCAGGGCCCGGTCCAGCGTCGAATCCGTCACCGTGAGAGCGCTCTGGCGAGCACGCGGCGCTGCCACCACGGACCGGCCGCGGCCAGCAGCACACCGACGGCAAGTCCGCTCCACACGGCGACGTGCGGGATGTCCATGGCCGCAGCGACCGTCGTGACGCCGACCACGAGGGCCAGCACCAGCGCCAACCACAGGATGCTCGCCTGGTCGGGTGCCATGCGGGGCCGCACCGGCCGGCGCATCAGGGCACCACCCCGCCGGGTGTTGCCGACAGCGGCGACGAGCAACAGCAGGACGACGATGGCGACGCCCCAGGTGCGAACGAACTGCGGCGCCTGGTCGCTGAGGATGCCGTACGCCGCGATCAGGATGCCGGCCGCGATCCAGGCCCACCGTGAGCGGCCTGCCGCTGCCGCGGTCTGGGTCCGGCGTCGGTCGACGTCCTGCAGCGCCGCTCGTGCCTCGTCGGGTGTCGGGGTGGTGTCCATCGGGCAGCTCCTACACGTAGGAAAGTACTTGCTCACCAGGAAAGCTATCAAGCACTTTCCTCAACGGCAAGTGCTTGCCAGAGAGGCAGAGGAGTTGGCGCGCGGCTGAGCCGACGACGCCAGCAGGGCCGAGGTGCTACTCGGGCACGCGGTCCTGGTGCGGCCCGAGCTGGCTGATCTCGTACCCGTCGGGGTAGCTCTTGGTCTTGATCCCGTCGGCGAACAACGCCGTCGTCCGCGGCGCCCCGAACCATCGCTGCAACCGTGAGCGCGTCCGCAAGGCCAGGTGCAACCCCGCCCGGACCGGCCAGACCGGCGTGTCGACCCGCGTTGCGCGCCGCAGTGGCGCGTCGTACAGGGCGCTGACCAGCGCGTTTCCCAGTGGGGCGAGCATCCGGGGGATCCGGGTGAGCATCAGCATGCGGGTGGCGCGTTCGATGGCCGCCGCGTCGTCGTTGGGTCGCAGGTGAGCCGCGTCGTACGCGTCGAACCAGGTCTCGAACTCGTCGTACGACCCGGGGATGTCGGTGATGCCCATCCGACGGCCGAGCTCCCGATAGAACAGGTACGTGGCGTGACGTTCGTGGCAGCAGGGTGGGCGCCAGCCGTACTCCTGCAACCACCTGGTGGGGATCACTACCAGGCAGCCCAGCACGTAGCGGAAGTCGTCGTTGCTGATGTCGTATCGGCGGTGGATCTGGTTGACGCGCCGCAACGCCTCGCGGCCCCGAGGCTGGTCGAAGCCGTTGAGCACCATCTCGTACATCAGCAGGCCGGTGTCGTCGATCCGCTTCTGGGTGCGTTCGGTCAGCTCGCCAGTGGCGGTGTGCACAGTGGCGATGGCGGGAATGGAGAATGACCGGTTGAAGGCGAGGTTGAGCCCGAGCTTCATGTCCCACGGAAACTCGTAGCGCAGCATGGTCTGGTAGATGACCAGGTAGTCGCGCTCCGGGTCGAGAGCACGGGTGCGGGTCAGGTTGTCGTAGCGGTCTTTCATCGGCGGACCCCCGGGTTCTGGCCACCCGACCAGGTGACGGTCCTCAGCCGGGCTGCCACGGGCGGTGCGCCATCAACCGAGTGTACGGGTGGCGGCGTGGGTCAGGTCGGCTCGGCCGTGGTCGGTAGCACCGCGATCAGGTCGAGCACCTCGACGGCGTGGGCCGGGCCGACGGTGTCGGTGAGGATGGCCGCGAACGCCTCGTCGCCGAGCCCGGCCCGCAGTTCGCGCAGCGCGTTGAGATCGAGCGCCGCGTTCGTCGACCCGATCTGCCGGTCGATGCTCAGTGCCTCGACGATCAGCGGGATGCCCTCCGCCGGGCGGCCCTGCTCGACGCGCAGCTGCCCGATCGCCACCTGGTCCAGTGCCACCTCCTCCCAGTTGCCCTGCTCGCGGTCGATCCGCAGGCAGGTCCGGTAGCACCGTTCGGCCAGGGCCTGGTCGCCGCGCAGACCGGCCACCCGGCCGAGGTGGAAGGTGCTGTTGGAGACGCCCGACAGGTTGCCGAGCCGCTTCTTGATCGCGATGGACCCGCGATAGAACTTGTCCGCGCTGGCGAGATCCTCCTGCTCCTCACAGACCCGGCCGAGCTGGTGCAGGACGATGGCCTGGTTGGGCTCGTGGCGCAGCACGCGGTAGACCTGCAACGCCTGCTCGTAGCGGGACCGGGCCTCGACCAGCCGGCGGGTCTCCAGGCCCACGCGGCCAAGGTCCTCGTGGCACTTGGCGACCCCCGCCTGATAGCCGGCGGCGGCGCAGATCGGCAACGCCCGCAGCAGGCACATCCGGGCGGTGCCGAACTCACCCGCCTGGGCAGCGGCGATGGCGAGCAGGACGTAGCCACTGCCCAGCGGCGTCGGGTGGGAGCCGTCGAACCGGAACCGCAGGTACGCCTCGACCCACTCGGCCCGCTGCGCCGCCTGCCGCCGGTCGAGGTGCCGGGCCAGCAGGTCGGAGAAGGGTCGCGCGCCCAGTTCCAGGCGCTGCACGGCCAGCCAATCCAGTGCCGCCTGGAGCGGCGGCTGGTCGTCCCCGCCGATCGCGTTCAGGGTGTGCGGCACCGCCTCGGCGGCCCGGCCGAGGACTGTTCGGACGCCGCCGAGCAGTTCGTCGCAGCGGCGCAGCAGCGGGTCCTCGCCGAGGGCCGCGACGATCGTCCGGGCGCGGGCGAAACAGCTCTCGGCGAATTCGAGATCGTCGAGGTCGCGGGAGAGGTGACCGAGCAGCAGCGAGCACTCCGCGATGTGACCGTTGCTGCCGACCTCCTCGAAGATCTTCAGGGCGGCGCGGACCCGCTCCTCGGCGGTCTCGTACGCGAACCGGGCGAGGGCGATCCGCCCGAGCATCACCAGCCCGCTGCCCTGCTGGACCCGGACGCCCAACCGTCCGTAGGTGGTGATCGCCACCTGGATGCACTGCTCCGCCTTCACCAGGTCCCGGGCCTCGAAGGCGAGTACGCCGATCTGGTGGTGGCTCGCCGCGATCCCCTCCAGGTCGTCGAGGTCCCGGGCGATCGCCAGTTCCTCCAGGTAACGCGACATGGCCAGCTCGGCGTCGCCGTTGCCACGGGCGATGCCGGCGAGCTGGTGCAGGGTGCGGGAGACAGCCGAGCGGTCGTCGAGCCGACTCAGGATCGTCAACGCCTCCTGGAACAGCCGGCCCGCGGTCGCCCGGTCACCCCGGTTGTCGGCGACCAGACCCAACTGGTGCAGGAGCTTGCCGACCCCGCTGTCGTCGCCGAGATCCCGGTAGACGGCAAGCGCCGCTTCGTAGCGCTTAGTCGCCTGCGGGTACTCGCCCCGGCTGAGGTGCACGTCGCCGAGTCCCTTCAGGAAGCTCGCCCCGCGCGCCGAGCCCGGGGGCGCCATCGGCAGCAGCTCCCGCCAGATCTTCTCCTCCCAGGCCCAGTGCCCGGCCGCGTGCAACTCCTGGCAGGCCAGTTCGGAGTAGGTGACGACCTCGTCGGTGTCACCCGCCGCCAGGTGGTGGTACCGCGCCTCGACGGCCCGGCGGATGTAGTCGTGCTGGTCGGTGCTGGACCGGGCCCGCCAGCCCCAGTAGCGGCCCGCCCGGCGATGCGCGTCGACCACCGCGTCGCGGCCGGCGATCCGCAGCAGACTCGCCGCTGTCCACCGGTGCACCAGGTGGCCCCCGGTTACCGGGGCGAGCAGCCCCAGCTGCGCCAGCGTCTCGACCGACTCGTCCAGCCCCGCCGGTTCCGGCGGTGGGTCGTCGCCGTCCGTCGGGTCGGCGAGCTGCCAGGCGAGGCCGGTCCGGTCCGCCGGGGTGCGATACACCGCCGCGCCGAGCAGCAACCGACGGGCCGTCGGGACGGCCTCCAGGCGGGCGAGCAGTCGGGGCAGCAGCACATCCTCGGCGGCCAGGGCGCCGGCCTCGGCCAGCGGCGTGCCGACCTCGGCCGACCCGGCCTCCCGGCCACCGCCGGCCGCTGCCAGTCGGCTGGCCACCTCGTCGGATCGGGCGTTGCCGCCGCGCAGCAGGCCGTCGAGGTATTCCAGCGCGCGCGGGTGACCACCCAGCCGGTGCCACATCCGTTGCTGTTCCGCCGGCGCCAGCTGGCCCACGCCCGGCAGCCGCCAGAGCAGCTTGCGGGTCTCCTGCCAGGAGAGCGGACCGAGGTGACAGGTTTCCAGACCGGCGACCGGGAACGGGTGCCGGCTGGTCACTACCAGCTCGTGGCGGGACGCCCAGGCGGCGAGAAACGTGGCCAGGTCCGCGTCGGCCAACCGGTGCTCGGCGTCCAGGGCGTCCTCGGCGTTGTCGAGGACGAGCAGCAGCGGTGGGCCGTCGACGCCGATCGCGTCCAACCGTCGCCGCCAGTCCTGGCCCGGCGCGGCGAGAGCGACGAGCCATCGCCGCAGCGGATCGTCCGGAGCCGCTGCGGCGCACCGGCTCTCCACCTGGCGGCGCAACTCGTCGAGGATCCCGTCGACTGTGGCGTCGCCGTGGGTCGCCACCACGATGCCACCGGCGTCGCGGAACCGCCGTGCGAGTTCCGCGGCGAGACTCGTCTTGCCGATCCCACCGATGCCGTGGACGAGCACCCGAAGCTTTCCCCGCGACAGCCGACGCAGGATCTCCCGGCGGCCCACGAAGTCCGTTGGTGCGCGCACCACGCCGTCCCCGACGATCGACTGGCCGGGCGACGCGGCGACGGCAGCGCCGCCCTGTCCACCGGCCAGCCGCAGCCCGGGGTCGGCCAGGAACAGTGTCGGCATCCACCACTCGGCGGCGGTCGGTGCCAGCTCGCGGCGTACGGCGGAGACCTCCGCCAACAGCTCCGGCTCGCTGCGGGCGGCCAACCGCTCGTAGAGCCGAGCGCAGAACTCGATGGTGTACCCGTCGCTGACCGTCCCGTTCATCGCCAACACCGCCGGCGCGCCCTGGGCCAGCAGCGCGCCGGCCAGCCCGGGCAGCTCCCGTTGATCCTGTCGCGCGGTGGAGCAGCCGGCCAGCACGATCAACGGAACGGTCCGGCCCGGCGGCAGCACCTCGGCCAGGAACCGCGCGGCGTCCACGCGGTCCTCCGTGCCGGTGGAGGTCTCCAGCAGCAGCGCGCCGGGACGCGCGTGACTGGAGACGTGCAGGACGTGGAAGGGCTCCTCGGCGAGGGCGGCCCGGATCGCGGCGGCGCTGCCCCACTCCAGGACGCGCACCCGCACCCCGTGTCGATGCCCGGGTTCCACAGCGCCGAGGATCCGCCCGAGTTCCCGTTCGTGGTCCAGCAGCGGGTGGGTCGAGTCGTCCGGGCTCGCGATCGCCGCGAGCATCCGCAGGGGGCCGTCCACCCGGACCGTGGGTGCCGGTGTGTCGGGGCCGATCCGGCAGACGTCGACGTCGGGGTGCAGCGCCAGCGGCAGTTCCTCGCCGGGCAGCACCAGGGTCTCCCAGGGCAGGTCGGCCAGGGTCGGGTCGACGACCTCGATGCCGAGCCGGTGCCGGCCGGGGCGGGCCAGTTCGGCGCGCAGGGCCGGGGCGGAGGCGTCGAGGACGCGGCGGCCGAGCGCGCCGCCGACCTCGTACGACAGCTCCACGGAGGGGCCGCCGCGCAGCCGCCAGAGCAGGTCGGCGGTACGTTGATCGGCGGGGCCCACCGGGTCCCGGCGCCGGTCGCCCCGGACGGCCAGGACCACGTCGGTCGCGCTGACTGTCAACCGGATCACGAAGGCCCCCCTGCGGTCGCCCGGCGGACGACCCGACGCCGGAGTGGATTGCCGGACTGACCGATACTGTATCCATGGCTGACAATCCTGAGGAGCTCGCGCAGGTCAACGCCGTGCGGATCAACGACAGCGGCGAGCTGGAGTTCTTCGACGGCCAGCGCTGGGTGCCGTACACCGATCTGCCCGACGACGAGAACGGTCCGCTGGGTGTCGTCTTCCGCGACGACAGCCGATGACCGGGGAGTCGCCGACGAGCGGCGCGGGGTTGGACGCGCTGCCGTCCCCGTTGGACTCCGTGGCCGACAGTCGGGCGGCGGCTCGGTGGATCATCTCCTCGGCCGGCGCGGTGGGCGCGCTGCTGCTCGGCGGCGGCCCGCTGATCGCCGCCGGCAAGGTCACCGACTGGGCTCACGCGGCGTGGGCGGGCGGCGGTCTGCTGGTGACGCTGCTCGGCGTGGCCTGGGCGATCTGGCGGACCAGCGAGGTGCTCGTCCCGCCGATGACCACGCCGGCGACGCTCAGCGGGCCGGAGCTGCGCGGCCTGCGCGAGCGGCTGGAGGCCGAGCTCTGGTACCACTTCGGCGGGTACGCCGCTGACGTCGACGGTCTGCTGCGTCATCGCCGGATCGCTGCGGAGATCACCCGCCGCCTGTCGACGGCCCCACCGCAGGAGCGCGCCGCACTCCGGGCGGGGCTCGCCACCGCGCGCCGCAACATCGCCCGGACCGATCCGTACCTGCGCTGGCTGCTCGCCACTGCGCACGCCTGGCAGGTCCGGGAGGCGTTGCGCCGGGCCCGACGGCAGACCTTCCTGGCCGCCGCGCTGGTGGTGGTCGGGGCGGTGGTGTTCATCGCCGCGACCGCCGGATAACGCGCCGCTTTCGTCGGGCTACGACGACAGCGGCGCGTTATCCAGCCGTCGGTCAGTACGGATATCCGGGAACGTTCAGTCGCACGCTGTACAGCCCGGAGTCGCCCCACCGGCCCGACGTGACGAAGAGGGTCTGCCGGTCGGGGCCACCGAACGCCACATTGGTGGTGCCGGAGTTGCCGGACCGGATCGTGCCGAGCTGGTTGCCCGCGGGGGAGTAGACGTGGACCAGGGAGTCCCCGCCCGAGGTCCAGTACACGTTGCCGGCGCAGTCGATAGTGCCGCCGTCCGGGCCGCCGATGTAGTTCACGAAGACGCTGCGGGCGCCGATGCTGCCGTCGGGCTGGACCGCGTACTTGTAGATCTTGTTCTCGGAGTAGGCGCCCACGTACAGCGCCGTCCCGTCCGGTGAGAGCGAGATGCCGTTGGGTTGACGCAACCGGTCGTCGACCAGCGACACCTGCCCGTTCGAGACGCGGAAGACGCTGGTGCGCCCACTCATCTGGTCGGAGCGGTTACCGCGCTGGAAGTTGGGGTCGGTGAAGTAGACGACGCCGTCGGAACGGACCGCGACGTCGTTCGGCGAGTTGAAGGCCCGGCCCTGGTAGTTCGGCGCGACGGTGCTGCGGGCCCTGTCGCTCAGCCGGTACGCGGACACGCTGCGCTGGTCGTGGGTGGCCGCGACGAGCTGCTGGCCGTCGGCGCTGAGGGCCAGGCCGTTGCTGCCGGCGTCGGCGATGAACGTGTCGAAGCTCGCCGGCGGGGTGAACCGGCGGATCGTCGACGGCTGGACGTTGTAGGGCCCGGTGCCGGCGGTCATGTCGGAGAACAGCAGGTAGCCGCCGTCGGCGACCCAGACCGGCCCTTCGAGGAACGTGAACCCGCCCTGGATTCGCGCGGCCGTCACGGTGCTGGCCGGCAGCGGCGGGCCGTAACTGCCCCCCGTCGGGCAGGCCCCCGGCGGTGCGCCGGGCGGACCGGCGAGCGCGGCGTGAGCGCTAACATGCGCAGGGTCGGCGGCAGCACCGGCGGGCAGGGGGGTGGCGCTGACCGCCAGGCACAGGCCGGCCAGTGCGGCAATGGTGGGACGCCAGGTCATCGAATTCTCCAATCGGCGTCGAGGTGGCGATGGCCGGCGTGCGAGGTCGGTGGCTGGCACGGCGTGAGGGCGGGCCGTCGATATGGGCATTCGGGAGCCTAGGTCATGATCCGGCAGCCCGCAGCAATCTTTCGCCGTTGTTTCCGAGCGCGACGAGGATCTGAAGCACAAAGACGCTGGTCAATGCCAAAGCCGTCTCCGGAAATCATTCCGGTACGACCACAGTGGACCGATCGGTGGCGCCCTAGGCGGTCCACCGGATGACCAGCGCCGTCGACTGAGACCGGCACGGGTGTCGGTCGGTGGCTCTACGGTGTGCCAGTGAACGCCGTCCAGACGTACCGATATCTCCAGCCGTCCACTCTGCGTTCCGCCGGTCTCGACCTCCAGACCAGCGGCGGCCCGGCGGCCAACCCGCGCTTCTTCTCCGGGTTTCTCACCACCCCGGCGGCCGCGGCGGCCGGGCTGCTCGCCGTGGCCGAGGTGGCCCGCACCCGCTACCACCAGCCGGTCAGCCCGGCGAGCCTCGATCCGGTGGTGACCGGCAGCCGGCAGCGGCTGCGCTTCGAGTCCTTCTCCGGCTGTTGCGGGGTGTACGCCCGGATGGACGTGGTCCCGGCCGGCTTCGACGGGGAGATCGCCGCGCACGGCACCACAAACGTCGACGTCAACCCGCCGCTGCGCGAAGCCCTGGCCCGGGTCGGTGGGATCGAGCCACTGCACCTCGCCGTCGGCCCGGACGACCTCACCGTCTCCACCATGGAGGGTGCCGTGGTGGAACGCAAGGTCCCGCTGCCGGGGCGCTGGATGCGCGGTTTCGCCGAGGTGCACGTGCTCACCGCCGGGTTCGAGCCGCGCGCCGAGGTGCCGGCCGCCGAGGCCACAGCCTTTCTGCGTCGGCTGCCCGGGAGCAGCGATCGCTCGGTGCTCTGGGCGGTGCCGGCCGGTCGGACCCTCCGGCTGACCTCGCGCCCGACGCCGGGGGCGGTCTGTCTGGCCGGCGCGGGGCGGCTCGCCGCGCTGCGCGGGTTGCTCCGGCACGCCCGCACCCTGCGGGTGTACGGGCCAGCGGTGCGCGCCGGCTCACCGGCCGTGCCGAGCACGTGGGAATTGGACACCGGGTCGGTGCGGCTGTCGCTGACCCTCTCGCCCGAGCCGTACCGGGGCTTCTCCGGCGAGGGAGCCGCGTTGCTCGCGCTCGCCGGTGACGAGGTGATCGACGACGCGGAGCTGGCCGGTGCCCTGCTCTCCTGGGATCCGACCATCGACGTCGCCGCACTGGCCGACGCGACCGGCCTGTCCGACGACCGCGTTCGCGCCGCCCTGGCCCAGCTCGGCACCGCCGGGCGGGTCGGCTACGACGTCGCCGACGGCGGATACTTCCACCGGGTCATGCCGCACGACGCCAGCCGGGCCGAGCGGGACAATCCCCGGCTGGTCGGCGCGCGCACGCTGCTCGAGCAGGGCGCGGTCCGCCGGGACGGCGACATCGCCACGGTACGCGGTGACGACGACGAGTACCGCGTTCGCCGGCTTCCCGACGGCAACCTCACCTGCACCTGTCGGTGGTGGGCGAAGTACCGGGGGCAGCGCGGCCCGTGCAAGCATGCCCTCGCGGTGTCCATGCTCACGGAGGTGACGGTGTGACGGACTTCTTCAGGGCACTGGGCCGCGGTGATGTGACGACCGTCGGATCGATGCTGCACACCCTGGACGATCCGGCCCGACGGGCGCTCGGTGACGAGCTGACCGACCACGTCCGTCGGCGGGACGACGTGTGGTGGGCAAGCACGGCGACCGCGCTGGCGGTGGCCGCCGTGGGCACGTTGAGCACCGCGACGAAGGCAGCGGCCCTCCTCGGTCGGCGGTCGATCCTGTTGGCGGATGCCGACCCCGAGCAGGTGGTCGCCGCAGCACGGCAGCGGGGCGTGCCCTGGCTGGCCGACCTGGCGTACCGGCTGGCCGAGCGACTGCCGCGCAGTCGAGCGTGGGACGGTTGGCACTTCATCGCCGAGCTGCTACTTGCAGAGAAGGTGCCGCCACCGACCGGGGACGCGTTCGTCGTCGGCTGGGCGCAGTCGATGTGGTCGCAACGGTCGACCGACGGGCACCGCCAGACATCGCTGCTCGACCGGCTGCGCGCCGACCCGTTCCTGGACGTGCTGTTGCCGCGCCTGTTCGAGGTCGACGGCGTCGGCATCGACCTGGCGTTCAGCGGCACCGGGCGGGCGGTGCCCGCGACGTTGGCCGCGCTGGCGACGGAGGGGCGCCTCGACCGGGCCGTGCTGGTGGACGGGGTGCTGGGCCGGCTGCTGCGCGGCGACCGGCCGGGCGCGCTGCGTCCGTTCCTCGCCCTGCACGAAGAGCTTCGACCCGACCCGGACGAGGTGGCCGCGCGGGCCAGCGGCTACCTGCGGTTGCTCGCCGACGGGCCTGGGCCGGTGGCCGGCGTCGCGCAGCGAGCACTGCGCGACGCTGGCGGGCAGGTGGAGTTCGAGTCGTTGCTGGACACCTCACGGGTCGTGGTGAGTCGGCCGGAGAAGGCGCTGGTGCGGGCGCAACTGTCCTGGCTGGACCGACTGGCCCGGCAGCACCCCGAGCGGGCTGCCGACATCGCCGAGGTCCTCGCCTCGGGCGCCGAGCACCCGGCCGCCGACCTGCGCGACCGCGCGACGGCGTTGGCGCAGCGGCACGGCCACCGACCGGTCGCCACGCTCACAGTGAAGGTGGCCGGCGACGAGCTGCCCCCGCCGGTGTCGCCAGCCCTCGCTGCGCCGCCGATCACCGAGGTGGACGAGCTGGTCGAGGAGGTCTTCGGGCTGCTCACCCCGCGCTGGCCCGCAGCGACCCTGGAACGGGTCCTCGACGGGCTGGTCCGGCTGACCACCACAGAACGGGACCGGGTGGGAGCCGCCCTGCTGCCGGTGCTGCAGCGGGGCCAGGTCGGTTCCTGGGACCACATGTGGTCCCAGTTCAACGTCACCGTCCAACTCAACGGTGTCCTGCTGGCCGCCGCCGCGCCATCCGAGGCGGCCAGCCGCCGCGACCAGTGGTCCAGCATCCTCAGCCAGTTGCTGACCCGGACGTTGCGCCCGTTCCGCGGCCGGTCGGCAGTCGAGCCGCCCCGCCAGTCCGCGCTCACGCTGGTCTACAGTGCCCGGCTCGCGGAGATCGGGCAGCGCCTGGACGGGCGGGACGACCCCGGGCTGTTGGCCGCCCCGACCTGCGCCACCGGGGCCCTCGACCCCAGCGCGCTCTACGAACGGCTGGCCGCCCTCGGTGACCGTCCGGTCTGGCGATGGGATCTCACCCAGGCCCTGCTGCGACTGCCCGTCGGCGTGGACGAGGCACTGGCGAACCGCGCCGCCGCGCTCGGCACCCCCGCCGGCGACGAACTGGCCGGCTGGCTGCGCGGCGACGCCCTACCGGCAACGGTCCAGCAGGTGATCACGGTCGGCCGGCGCGAGCGCAGGCACACGTACGACTACGGCTACGACCAACTACCCGTGCGGCGCACTCTCGTCACCACCGCCCCGCCCGAGGGCTCGGCGGACCCGCTCGGGCTGCTCACCGTCCGCGCGCGACCCATCGGACGAGGGCCGGACGACTCGAGCAACCTGTGGCCGGCGCTGCTGCCAGGGCACCGGGGGCTGGTTGCCGCTCACCTGATGCCCGGGTTCGCCAACGCGGCGCAGCAGGACGCCCAGGATGCCGCAACGATCCTGCCGGTACTCGCCGAGTGCGCTGGCGCGGGCGGCCCGGCGCTCGACCTGGCGCTGGCCTACGGGCTGTGCGCCCGGCACGAGGTGGACCGGGTGGCCACCCTCGACGCCCTGCTGATGTTGGCGGCCGCGGGTGACCTCGATCCTCCGGGCGTCGGCGGCCAGTTGGGCGCGCTGGCGGCTGACCGCCAGGTGACAGTGAGCAGGGTGGTCACACCGCTGCGCGACGCGATCGCTGCCGGTGCCCGGCTGAGCGTATGGCGGTTGCTCGCCGCCGCGCTGCCACCGATGCTGGCGGCACCGACCCCGCCTCGCGGCACGCCCGACCTGTTGGCACTGGGAGCCGAGACGGCCGGGGCCACCGGCGTGCCCATCCAGGTGCCGGGGCTGGCCGACGTGGTCGCCCGCGGCGGCACGAGTCGGCTGGCGACCGAGGCCCGCCGACTCGCTGCCGCACTGGCCGCCTGATCCGCTACCCGTCCGCCGCCGCGGCCGGGCGGTAGGGCTTCCGACCGTTCTTCGTCAGGGACGCAACCTGATGGTCGTCCGGTCCCGTCGAGCTTGCGGAGGAGGGAGCCTCGATGGTGGAAGCCGAGGGTGAGTTCGTGGAGTACGTCTCCGCGCGACTGCCGAGCCTGCATCGGACCGCGTTCCTGATGTGCGGCGACGCCCATCTGGCCGACGACGTGGTGCAGCAGACGGTCACGGCGCTCTACGTGAACTGGCGCCGGGTCAGCCGGGCCGACAACGTCGACGCGTACGTACACCGGATGCTGGTGCACAAGCTCGTCGATGAGAAGCGGTTGAGCTGGGCGAAGGTTCGCCTGCTGGGGTCGGTGCCGGAGCCGGAGCGCTCGCCGGTGACGCCGCACGACGACCTGGCCGAGCGGGACAGCCTGCTCGCCGCGCTCGGCCGCCTCCCGCGCGGCCAGCGCACCGTGCTGGTCCTGCGGTTCCTGTGCGACCTGTCGCTGAGCGACACGGCCGCCGCGATGGGCTGCTCCGAAGGCAACGTGAAGTCGCAGACGGCTCGGGCGCTGGCGGCCGTCCGCCAGGTGCTCGACGTCACCGAGATGTCAGTGAGGAGTCCGAGATGACCACCGTGGACGAGCAGCGGATCGCCGAGCTGCTGCAGTCGGCGCCGGTGCCGGAGCCGCGGGTCGACCTGAGCCGGGCGGTCCGCGACGGCCGGCGGCGCCGCCAGCGTCGCCGAGTCGGCGGGGTCGCCGCGCTGGTGGTGCTGGCCGGGGTCGGTGTCGTGGGCGCCGTTCAGGTCGGTGCGACCACCGGCCCGCCGGCTCCTACCGCGCCGACGCTCGCGGTGACACCGGAGAACACCGGGTCGATCGCCCCGCGCCGGCCGGTCACCTGCCAGGCGTCGTGGTTGCCGCAGCCGGTCAAGGGTCCGGTCGCGGTGGCCAACAGAGTCGATCCCACCGGACGGCACATCGTCGGCGACATCGGCACCGGGCAGGAGGACGGACGGGTAGTGCTGTGGACCGACGGCCGGCCGGTCGTCCTGCCGGCGACCGCGCGGCACGCGGCCGCGGTCAACACCCGTGGCTATGTGGTGGGCACCAACGGAGACGGCACCGGC
The DNA here is from genome assembly GCF_040649935.1 of Micromonospora sp. NPDC048842. NCBI lineage: Bacteria > Bacillati > Actinomycetota > Actinomycetes > Micromonosporales > Micromonosporaceae > Micromonospora > Micromonospora sp. NPDC048842. The sequence continues at coordinate 56,173 of NZ_JBEZGK010000010.1, forward strand.
TGGCTGTACCGGGACGGGAAGCTGCGTTTCCTGGCCACCCCGCCCGGCTACGACGCGGTGCTCGTGCACGCCATCAACGGCCGGGGCGACATCGTCGGCACCGCCCGCAGGTCCGACGACTCGCACCAGGCTGTGCGCTGGTCGACGGACCACCCCCAGAAGCACAGGCTGGTCGGCCAGCGGGGGTCGTCAGCGACCGGGATCACCGAGGACGGCACGATCGTCGGGGCGGTGGGCGAACAGCCCTACCGGTGGACGCCGCAGGGCGTCGGGGCGGCGCTGGCAGTGCCCGACGGCTACCCGCGGGCGTCGGTCGAGTCGGCGCGGGGCGAATGGGCGATCGGCATGGTTCCCGGCGGCCAACAGGGCGGCGCCGTGCAGATGCTGCCGGTGCTGTGGAACCTCGCCACCGGGGCGGTGAGCCTGTTGCCCTTCCCGGGGGCGAGCGCCATCGCCGGCAGCGGTGACGTGCTGGTCGCCGACGGTGCGCCGCTGGTCGTGGCCCCGGACGGCACCTCCCACCGACTGCCGGGCCGACCCGAGGTCCGGGCGACCGAGGCGGGCAGGTACACGGCTGAGGGGATCAGCGACGACGGTCTGACGGTGGTCGGGGCCGTCTACGAGAACCAGGCGTATCGGCCGCTGGTGTGGCGGTGCACCCGCTGAGGGTTGAGTGGCTCAGTTCGAAGTCCGTCGTGGGGGCGTGCCGTCCGGACCGTTTCAACCGACCGGGTCCGTGGGTACGCTCCCACCGGCTGATCACCCGATCGACGGAGACTCCCCGTGATTATGGCTCTGCTGCTCGACCTCGCCAACATCGTCGGTGGCTTCCTGCTCGCCGTGGCGGTGCTGCGGCTGCTGCCACGAGTCGGCGACGACCTGGGCCGCCTCGCCGGTCGGGCCACCCCGATCGCGTGGGTGGTCGGCCTCGTGGCGTTGGTAACCGGGGGCTACTACCTGATCGTCCACCTGGTGTCCGGGCCCCGGGTGTTCCACTTCGAGGTGGTGGGGATCGGTGTGGGGCTCGCCCTGCTGTGGGGACGGCTGACCGGGCGGTCGACGCCGCGCGACGAGCAGTCGGACGGCGCCACTGGTGTCCGGCTGTTGCTCGCGATCTTCGGCCTCATCGCGATCGTCGTCGGCGTGCAGGGGCTGTTCACTCCGGACGGCTGACAGCGGGTCACCGGGTCACGTGGTGGACGGTCGCGGCGCCCAGGTGCCCGCGGCGCTGGCGATCAGGAGTGTCACCGCTGGTAGGAACGCGACACCGACGCCCAGCCCGAGCAGCAGACCCCACCCGGTGAGTACGAGCGCGGCCACCAGGTCGGCGACGATGGTCAGCCGCCCGGCCCGTTGCGCGAGGACGGGCAGCAACGCCGCGACAACGGGAACGCCGAGCAGGTAGCCGGCCGCCGCGCCGGAGTCGTCCACGGTGAAGGGAACCAGCACGGCGGCCACCAGCACAGTGACCGCCAGGGCCGACCATCTGAGCACCGAGCGGGCGTCGGCCGGCTTACGGACCAGGACCACGAGACCGACGAGCAGGACACCCACGAGTGCGCCGACGGTCGCCAGACCAGTCATAAATGCCCTCCTCGACAGCAGCGGGTGTCGTTTAATCGAAGACGGCGGATCGTCGCCCCGCGTCTCACGATACGGCTGGTCGCCCAGCCGCACGAGATCCAGCGTCGAGCAAGGAGGTCCTGGCATGCCTCTCCTGCGAATCCACCTCGGCACCGACCGGGGCACCGCCCGCCGGGTGTTGCAACTGCATCAGCAGGGCAGGGCCCATCATGAGTCGCGGGAGGCGGCCCGGGAACAGGTGTGGCGTCAGGGCCGCACCCCGTGCGGTGACCCGGTCTTCGTCGGCGTCACCAACGGCCGCCGCGATGTGCAGCTGCTCTACGACGTCGAGGTCTACTCCGAGGCGACCGGTTGAGCGGACGTCAGCCGGCGTCCAGCACCTCCCGCAGCCGCGCGGCGAACGCCTCGGGCTTGCCCGCGTAGCCGAACTCGCCGCCGAGGAAGCCGCCGTGGTGGCTCGGGAACACCACGGCCTCCTGGCCGAGCAGCGCCGCGAGGCCCAGGGCGGTGCGGGCGGTGTACGTTCCGGCCGACTCCTCGCCGACAGCGACCACGATCCGGGTGGGCGCGGCGGTCAGCACGCTCGCGTCGGGACGGTAGTCGGTGATCGCCCACGAGTTCTGCGACAGCAGCGGATCGTCGCGGCGGCCATCGTCGTCGGCGGCCATGCCGAACATCGCCGGGTCGGGAGCGGGTTGGGCGAAGTAGGCATCGGTGAACTCGCCCTGCCAGGACGTCATGGCGATGAACGCGGCCATCCCCGCACCCGAGCCCTTCGCCTGGTACGCCTCGTAGAAGCCGGCTCGGGCGCGCTCGGCGGCCGTGGCGTCGGGGAGCACGGCGTTGATCGGCGGTTCGTGCGCCACCAGGGTGGCGACGTCGTCGGGGTGGGAGGCCACCAGTTCGAGTGCTGTTACCGCGCCGCCACTGCTGGCGAACACGTCGACCGGACCAACGTCGAGCGCCTGAACGAGGGCGTGCAGGTCGGCGGCCTGCTGCTGCGGCGTGTGGTCGGACCGACCGTCCTTGCGGACGCTGCGGCCCAGACCACGCGGGTCGTAGGTGAGGACGGTGCGGTCCGTGAGGTGCGGGGCGAGCGCGGTGAAGCCTTCCGCCGCCATCGGCTGGCCGATCATGAGCAGCGCACGGTGGGCGCCAGTGGGAGGTAGCGGGCCGCGGACGTCGTAGACCAGGTCGACGCCGGGAATGACCAGTGTGTGCGTCTGGATGTCCTGCATTCGATGAGACTACGGACGGCTGACCTGTCTCGGGGTGCCTTGCGGGCGGCGAGCCGTCGGGTTCTTCGGGACGGCGCTCGCGCGTCGGGTGCTACCGATCGGTGGTACGGCGAATGGCCGCGGCCATCTGCGACGAGTCGTGGCCCGGCTCGACGCCGTCGACGAGAATCACCTCGCCGGTGAGGTGCCTCGTCCGCAGGGGCTTGATCTCCTGGTAGGCGCTGGACTGGTACCAGGAGCGGGCCCGGTTCAGGTCGGGAAACTCGATGACGACCACGTCGCCGGGCCAGTCGCCCTCCAGGACGTCGACGGCGCCGCCGTGGACGATGAACCGGCCCGCGAAGGGCGCGAGGGTGGCGTCGATTCGCTCCAGGTACGTCAGCACCTCGGCGTGGACGGGTGCCTTACGGAGATGTGCGAGCGCGTACGCGGTCATGGTTGTCGGTCCTTCGCGTTGTGTCGTCTCAGGTGGGGGTTGATTTTTCCGGTGTCGTGGTGGGCTGTCGATTACCTCGCAGGTAATGGCTCGGCCGTCGGTGCGGAATTAGGGTTGGTGAGTGAGGATCTCGACCCGGCACGGGCGACCAGTGGGGGAGCTGCTGCGCGACTGGCGCCAGACTCGCGGAATGAGCCAGCTCGACCTGTCGATCGAGGCGGGAGTGTCGGCCCGGCACCTGAGCTTCGTCGAGACCGGGCGGTCCCGCCCGAGCCCCGACCTCATCCTGCGGCTGGCCGAACACCTGGAGATGCCGCTGGCCGAGCGCAACACGATGCTGCTGGCCGGCGGTTACGCGCCCGCCTTCCCGCGCCACGAACTGGGCGACCCCGAGCTGACACCGGTCCGGGCCGCCGTGCGGCGGATCCTCGATGGTCACAGCCCGTACCCCGCGCTGCTCGTCGACCAGCACTGGCACCTCGTCGACGCCAACCCTGCCGTCGCCCTGTTCACCATGGACGCGCAGCCCCACCTGCTCACTCCACCGATCAACGTGCTGCGCCTCAGCCTGCACCCCGACGGTCTGGCACCGCGCATCGTCAACCTGCCCGAGTGGCGCGCCCACCTGCTGAAGCGGCTGCACGAGCAGGCGGCGACAACAAACGACCCGATCCTGTACGACCTGCACGAGGAGCTTCGCGGCTATCCCGGTGGCGACGTCGAGACGACACCGCCAGACGATGCCCTCTCACGTGTTCTCGTCCCGCTGCGCTACCGGCACGGTGACCAGGAGTTGTCCTTCGTCAGCACCACGACCCTCTTCGGTACGCCGCGGGATGTCACAGTCGCCGGGTTGGCCGTCGAGGCGTTCTTTCCCGCTGACTCGGCGACCACGCAGACCCTCCGGGCCCGTGCCGATCATGACTCGGCTGCCCGTCACCCTGCGGGAGCGGGCGGCGGCTGACGGAGCGTGTCGTCGATGATGCCGGGCATCCGCCGGGCCACTCCGGCGAGGAGATCCGCTACCTGTACGCGCGGATCGTCGCGGGAGTCGACCATCACCAGCCCTGCCAGGGGAGACACCCCGTTCGGCAACGCCCCGGCCCGGCCGGCGCCGGCCGCCAACGCGTAGCCGTCGGCCAACACCCGCTGGAGGCGGGTCAGGCGGTCGGCCGTCAGGGCGCTCTGCTCGTCGTGGGTCACCAGCACCTGCCGCTGGCCGCCGCTCCAGGACAGGACCGTCTCCGCCAGCGCCGGCAACAGCGGTTCCAGCGGGGGAGGGACAGTGCGATCGTCGACATCGAGCCTTGCCACCACGGCCCGCACGTGACTCGGGCTGAGCCCGTCCAGGACGGCGTCGGCCACAGTGCCGAGGCCGTGTCGCCGCAGCGCGTCCCGGGCCTGGAAGAACCGCCGCACGGTCTGGTCGACCGGAAGTCGCCGCTTCATCCGGACCAGATCGACGAACGCCGACAGGAAGGCGCCCCAGTCGCCTCCGGTCGCGCGTCCGGCCTCGTGCAGGGCGAGAGCCGCCGGATGGTGCTCGCGAGCCAGGCGGGTGCCCGTCGCATACGACGGCTCGGCCAGCAGGAAGTCCACGATCCGGGTGACGAGGAAGAACTCCTTGTCGATGAGGTGGACGTGCGCGCGACCGGCCAGCGCCGCCAGGAACCACTCCAGTGCCTCCTGCGCACCCGAACCGCGCAGGAACCGGCCGGACTTGAGTTCGTGCGGCGCGAACCGGAACCCGGACCGCAGGGCGGTGATGAGCGCTACCGCCTCGTCGACGGCCAGGTCGACGCTCGCGTGCGTGATCACCGGGGCGGTCGAGTGCAGCAGGTTCGTACCCGAGAATCCCGACTCGTCGCAGGCGATCTCCACGACGGCCCCGACCACCACCGCGCCGCCGGGCGGTAGTCCACCTTGAAGAGGCGATCTCAATCCCGGACTCCCGCCATGCCGCCCATGGTCATCCGTGCGCCGGCAGAGAACAACCCGATTACGTACGGGAGTCGCAGTCCCCAATCCGCGCGCTAGGGGGTTGCCGGTCATCGCGGACGCCCTGTGCGGTCAGGTTCATCGTTCCTCCGAGTGACGCATCGACCGGGATTTCCCACTACACGTCCTTGGGCCCAGCGGGGTTGCGCTGCCGTTTGGCGGCTGGGCGTCGGAGCTGGTGTCCTCCGGGTTCGGCCGCCCGTCTCCGTACATCTGATGTATGTCTGTCGGGGTGGGTGGTCATGGGTGTCCATCTGGCGAATCACCGCGCCGTGCCGCCGCGTTCCGCCGCTGATCACCCGCCCGCTCGTTCTGCTGACCGGCCAGAGGGGCGAGTGTCCACCAATCAATCGACCGTTGCCTATTCTGTGGGCCCGGAGTAACCTTCCCGAAACACATCAGATGTCTGGCTCGCCAAGGCCCGGCGTCGGCCTGCTCAGGCAGGGTCCCGGTTGGCGCCACCAAGCGGATCCCCATGTCGAGTCCCATAGTTGTCACGCTTCGGGGTGGCCGGACTGGTCACCGTTTGGAGGATCGATGTCAGACCTGACCCGACGGCAGGCCCTCAAGGTCGGCGCGGCCGGCGCGGGCGGTGCTCTCCTGCCGGTGCCCTGGACCGCCGTGGCACGAGCGGATTCGGCGGCGCCGCCGCAGGTGTTGGCCGCCGGGGACCTCGCCCTCTGGTACGACGAAGGCGCCGGCACCGACTGGCTGCGGGCGCTGCCGATCGGCAACGGTCGTCTCGGTGCGATGGTCTTCGGCAACGTCGACACCGAGCGACTTCAGCTCAATGAGGACACCGTCTGGGCCGGTGGGCCGCACGATCCCAGCAACCCCAGAGGCGCGGGAGCACTCGCGGAGATCCGGCGGCTGGTGAACGCGAACCAGTGGACCCAGGCCCAGGATCTGATCAACCAGACCATGATGGGCAACCCCGGTGGCCAGCTTGCCTACCAGACCGTCGGCAACCTCCGGCTCGCCTTCGGTTCCGCCAGCGGAGCGTCACAGTACGACCGGACGCTCGACCTCACCACCGCCACCGTCACGACCTCGTACGTGCTGAACGGCGTTCGTCACCAGCGGGAGGTGTTCGCCAGCGCTCCCGACCAGGTCATTGCGATGCGGCTGACCGCCGACCGGACCGGCTCGATCAGCTTCACCGCCACCTTCGACAGCCCGCAGCGCACGACGGTGTCCAGCCCGGACGGCACCACGATCGGCCTCGACGGCGTCTCCGGGAACATGGAGGGCGTCACCGGCGCGGTCCGCTTCCTCGCCTTGGCCAACGCGACAGTCAGCGGTGGCAGCGTGTCCAGCTCCGGCGGCACCCTGCGGGTGACAAACGCCAACAGCGTGGTCCTGCTGATCTCCATCGGCTCCAGCTACGTCAACTACCGCAACGTCGGCGGCGACTATCAGGGCATCGCCCGGCAGCGCCTCACCGCCGCGCGGGCCAGCAGCTACGACCAGTTGCGCAGCCGGCACGTGGCCGACTACCAGGCGTTGTTCGGCCGGGTCACTCTCGATCTGGGCCGCACGTCCGCGGCCGACCAGACGACGGACGTCCGGATCGCCCAGCACAACAGCGTCAACGACCCGCAGTTCTCCACGCTGCTGTTCCAGTACGGCCGCTACCTGCTGATCTCGTCGTCGCGGCCCGGCACCCAGCCGGCCAACCTCCAAGGCATCTGGAACGATTCGCTGGCCCCGGCATGGGACTCGAAATACACGATCAACGCCAACCTGCCGATGAACTACTGGCCGGCCAACACCACAAACCTGGCCGAGTGTCACAACCCGGTCTTCGACATGGTCAGAGACCTCGCCGTCGCCGGAGCGCGGACCGCCCAGGTGCAGTACGGCGCCGCCAGTGGCTGGGTCACCCACCACAACACCGACGCGTGGCGGGCCACCGCGGTGGTGGACGGCGCGTTCTGGGGCATGTGGCAGACCGGCGGCGCCTGGCTGTCCACGTTGATCTGGGACCACTACCTGTTCAACGGCGACATCGAGTTCCTGCGGACGAACTACCCGGCCATGAAGGGCGCGGCGCAGTTCTTCCTCAACACCCTGGTGACCGAGCCGACCCTCGGCTACCTGGTGACCAATCCGTCGAACTCGCCGGAGCTGAGCCACCACTCGAACGCCAGCGTGTGCGCCGGCCCCACGATGGACAACCAGATCCTGCGGGACCTGTTCGACGGCGTCGCCCGGGCCAGCGAGATCCTCAACGTGGACAGCACCTTCCGGGCGCAGGTTCGCGCCACCCGGGACCGGCTGCCGCCCATGAAGGTCGGCTCGCGCGGCAACATCATGGAGTGGCTCTACGACTGGGTGGAGACCGAACCCAACCACCGGCACATCTCGCACCTGTACGGTCTGGCCCCCAGCAACCAGATCACCAAGCGCGGCACCCCGCAGCTGTTCGAGGCGGCCCGGCGGACCCTGGCGCTGCGCGGCGACGACGGCACGGGCTGGTCGTTGGCCTGGAAAATCAACTTCTGGGCTCGGATGGAGGAGGGCAAGCGGGCCCATGACCTGATCCGCTACCTCGCCACCACCGCGCGGCTCGCGCCCAACATGTTCGACCTGCACCCGCCGTTCCAGATCGACGGTAACTTCGGCGCCACCGCCGGCATCGCCGAGATGTTGTTGCAGAGCCACACCGGTGAGCTGCACGTCCTACCCGCGCTGCCGCCGGCCTGGCCGAGCGGGCGGGTGACCGGCCTGCGCGGTCGGGGTGGGCACACGGTCGGCATCACCTGGGCTAGCGGTCTGGCCACCGAGATCCTTCTCCGACCGGACCGGGCCGGCACCGTCCGCCTGCGCTCCCGGATCCTGACCGGCACCGTCACCGTGGTCGACACCGCCGACGGCACGGCGGCCCGGACCACCCGCATCGAGTCCGACCTGATCGAGGTCACAGTGCAGGCCGGACGCACCTACCGGGTCACCAGTTCCGGTGCCACCACGCCGACGCTGGAGCAGAGCTTCAGCAACGTCGGCATCACCAGCGACAGCAACACCAACGTCGGGAACTTCGACGGCGGCGGGGCCTCGCTCTCCGCGCAGGCGCTGGCGCAGGCCGGTGCCAGCCCGGGCGGCACGGTGAGCCGAAACGGGGTCAACTTCCGCTGGCCCAACGTCAGCTCCGGGGCCGCCGACAACGCCATCGCCTCGGGCCAGACCATCGGCGTGACCGGCACCGGCAGCACGCTCGGCTTCCTGCTGACCGGCACCTACGGTGCGGTGTCGGGGACCGGCACCGTGGTCTACGCCGACGGTACCCGCCAGTCGTTCACGTTGAGCACGCCCGACTGGTACGGCGGGCCGCACTCCGGGGGCACCGCGGCCATCGTGTCCGCGTACCAGAACCGGCCCAACAACGGCCGCCAGGCCACCGCCGCCTGCGTCTACTACGTGGGTATCGCGTTGCAAAGCAAGGCGGTGGCCTCGGTCGTGTTGCCCAACATCAGCGCCCGGCCCGCCACGAACGTGCCGACAATGCACATCTTCGCCATCGCGATCGGGGGCTGACGGCAACGATTCCTGCTCGGGGGAGCACGACCGGGCCCGTCCCAACCGGGGACGGGCCCGGTCGCGGCTTCCGGGCCGGTCGCCCTGGTACGGAAGTCGCGGCGTCAGGGCACTATCGCGTAGAGCCGGTCGCTCGGGTCGACGACGACGTTGAGTCGTGTCCCGACCGTCAGGGCGGGGTGGTCCCTGCATCGCGAGGTGGAACCGAACCCCACGCAGGAGACGGTGACCGCGACAGGCCAGAGCCGTCGAGCCGCACGTTGGCCGGGTCCGGCGTGTCACCGGCCCCGGCCAACGGGCGGGCTAGCGGATACGCTCGCCGCGGCTCTCGATCCGGAAGTAGTCGAAGGCGACGTCGAGGTCGGTGGAGGTGCCGGCCCGGTTGAAGGCCAGCAGCCCGGCCTTCGTCGGCTCGACGTTGAGCGTCGTGGAGCCGATGTAGCGGTAGACGCTTCCGTCGGTGGAGTAGTAGGCGCGGTAGCTGTCCCCGATCTTGGTCAGTCGCAGCCAGATGGCGCCGTCGGCCCCGACGATCCGCTGGGCGTCGGCGCCGGTGATCTCCAGGGTGGACGCCGTGCCGTTCTGCTCGCGAAGGAAGACGATCCGGGTCTTGTTGACGGCGGCGGTCGCGTTGCCCATCTCCCAGGCGAGCTTCACGTAGTTGCTGTCGTCCGCGTACGCGAGCACACCGCCCTGCTCGTTGTTCGTGGCGAGTGGGCGGGAGAAGACGACCCGGGAATCGAGCGTCCAGTCGCCGTCGACGTCCTGGAGGGCCAGGTTCCGCGCGGTGTTGGTGTTGCCCTGGAGGTCGCCCTGCTGCGCGCTGACGATCAGGGACCCGTCGGCCAGACGTCGGTTGCTCTCGTCCGGCCGGACCCACTGCCACTGCGAGCCGAGTTGGGTCGAACTGAACTCGTCGCTGCCGGCAAGGGTGGTGTTCAGGTCCACTGTGTAGACCGACGAGGAGCCGCCGTTGGTGACGGTGACCCGAGCCTGACCGGTGGGGCTGGTCGCCTGCTCGACAGCGACAGTGGCGGCGGGGTCGGCGGCGCTGGCGGTGACCGTCGGCACGGTAGTCGTGCCGGCCGGCGCGAGGGCGTTGTAGCGCAGCACCGTCGGCGCGAAGGACGCCAGACGCTTGCCGTTGACGCGCACTGCCGTCAGCGTCGTGTCGGGCACCAGGTTGAAGACGTAGTTCTTCACCAGCGGGCCGAAGAAGCTCTCCGTCGTGACCTTGACGACCGCCTGACCGGGTACGCCGGCCGCCTGGGAGATGATCTCGTAGCGGGCCTTCCGGTCGGCCGTCCGCACCTTCGTGATGGTCGGCGACGCCCCGGCCGGCACCGGAATGGTGTACGAGGTGTCCGACAGGTTGAAGCCGCCGAACCTCTTCCCGTTCACCACGATCGTCGCCGACAGCGGCGCGTCGTCGACCGGGATGTCCCGCCCGCTGAACTCCTTCCAGTAGTTCACCGACGTGTCCCGCCAGTCGGCGGCGTCCGCCTCGTGCACCGCCAGCTTCGCGCGTACCTCGGCGAACCGGCGTGCGTCGATGTCGGGTTGGAGCGCGTCCCAGGTCTCCCGCATCCAGGTCACGTACTGCACGCCCATCTGGTAGCGGTAGACCAACTCGTCCCAGAACGTCCGGCCGCTGTCCATCCGATGGCCCCACGGCACGTGGTGGAACCACATCAGCAGGTTCTCCGGGACCGATTTGATGTTCCCGTAGCGCTGCTGCAACCGGGGGAAGTACTGGGCGGCCAGGTTGCTGCCGGTGGGGGAGCGGTCGAAGCCCAGACCGACGCTGTCGGCCTTGTTGTAGTAGATCGGGCTCCAGTCGTCGCGGCCCGCCCAGTCGGCGGGGTCGGGGCGGTAGTGGACGCCCTCGGCGAACTGGTGGCCGATGCCCAGCGGCGTCTGGTAGCTGACCAGCGACTCCCACGAGCCCATCATCATTTTGTGGATGGTGTCGACGACGCGCCTGTCGTTGCTCCAGGTCATCCGCGTCCAGTCGGTCGCGATGTCCGTCGAGTCGAGCGTCCAGTCCCACGCCTGACGTCCGAAGGCGAACAGGTTCGCCTGGGCGAAGTGGTGCCCGGTCAGGTTGTCCGCGTTACCGAGGTTCGCGACACCCACGATGGCGGTGTCCGGGTGGTGCTGGGCGGTCCCGTCGACGATGTTGCCGACCAGGCGCTTCTTGAGCAGCTTTCCGTTCGCGTCGGTCGCGTACGTGTCGGTCTTGAGGATCTCCTCGTACATCGGGCCGAGGTAGGCGAGCATCCAGTTCTGGCCGGTGTACTCCTGCGTGATCTGGAGTTCCAGGGCCTGGTTGGTGTTCTCCATCCGGCCGAACATCGGGTGGATGGGCTCCCGGGCCTGGAAGTCCAGTGGCCCGTTCTTGGTCTGGAGGAACACGTTGTCGGCGAAGCGTCCCCGGCTGCCGTCCGGCTGGACCTCGTCGTCGATCGGCCCGAACTCCAGGTAGGCCCGCTTGAGCCGGTCGTTGTCGACCTCGGCGTTGTAGACGAACGTCCGCCAGTGCACAGTCATCCCGAGCGGTGCCACAGCGGCGGCGATGGCGTTGGCGCCGTCACCGTGGTCGTACCCGAAGTCCTGTGGCCCCGGCTGGCCCTCGGAGTTGGCCTTGACGGTGAGGCCCATGAAGTCCGGGATCGCGGCCTGGATCTGCTGGGCGCGGCGGTGCCACCAGCCCCGGAAATCCGCGCCGTACGGATCGAGCTGGCTGTTGGTCAGCGTGTCCGGCGCGAACCGACCGTCGGTGGGCGCTGTGTAGCGGATCGACAGGCCCAGCCTGATGCCGTACGGACGCAGCGCGTCGGCCAGGGCGGCCTCCTGTGCGATGCGGGCGCTCGTCAGGTACGCGTTGTCGGCGTTGACGTTGTTGATGGTGATGCCGTTGATGCCCAGCGACGCCAACGCGCGGGCCATGACGAGGTAGCGGTCGAGAATGACGGGCAGGTTCCGGCCGGCGCTGGCACCGGTGGCGGCGAAGTTGAAGATCGCCCCGCTCTCCCCGTTCAGCCCGCCGATTCCGGAGGCGTTGTTGCCCGCGTAGAGACGCTCGGTCTCCCAGTTGTTCAGCAACCGATGCTTGATCTTCGGTGACTCCGCGACGCGGAGGTGGTCGATGGGTTTCTGAGTCTGGAGCAGCCGGAGGAAGGCGAAGGTGCCGTACAGCGCGCCGAGGTCGGTGTTGCCGGCGATGACTGTGAAGCGTGCCCCGCCCCTCGACACCGACCGGACGAGGTAGCCCTCGTCGCCCACTTTGGCCAGGTCGCGGGTCGCGATGGTGCGGCCCACCAGCGGCGAACTCGTCGGCGTGCCCACCACTACCGCGCCGTCGGGGACCGTGCCGCCGTCGACAGTCGCCACTGGTGTCGGTTGGTCGAGCAGCCCGCCCAGACCGCGGACCAGTTCGTCCCGGGCGGCGCCCAGCGTGGTCTCGACGAGCTTCTCGCTGGAATCGGGGGCCATGGCGAGGTCCGTCGTGTGCCGGTGGACGGTCGTGGCGTCGGCGTTCTCGACCACGATCGCCGTGGCCGCGCTGCGGTAGTCACGCAGCAGCTTCGCGTCGTCCACCGGTACGTACCGCAGCCACAGGTCGGAGCCGTTGTAGTCGTCCGGCGACGGGGCCGCGGCGACCGGCGTGGTGGTGGCGACGGTGAGGGTGGCCGCGACGGTGGCCAATGCCGTGCCCAGCACGATGAGGGTTCGCCGTAGCCGGGGCACCGAAGCTCGGTTCATCGCCATCTCCTCGTTCGCTGGGGACGCCGTTTGGCCCGTCCCGCGAGCGCAACGACGTTGCTGGATGGATCCGCGTCGATCCTTCCCGGCGTGGCTCCGCCCCGGCAACGAGTTGTCGTTTCTTGTCGCGGGGCCGCGCGGCCCTCACGGCAGGTGGGCCGCCGGGCCGGGAACGGGCCGCTGCCGTACCCACGCGGGTCGCGCCCGACCGGGGCTCGGGTTGCGGGCGGCCGTCGAGTCGCGGACCACGAGGCGTACCGGCAGGACCATCGGCCGGCCGGTGTGCCCGGGCGCGCCGTCGATCATCGTGAGCAGGTGCCGGGTGGCGGCCGAGCCCTCCGCGTAGAGCGGTGCCGCGACGGTGGTGAGCCCGGGGGTGACGATGTCGGCGGCGAGGATGTTGTCGAAGCCCACGACGCTGACGTCGCCCGGAACGTTGACGCCCATCCGGCTGAGACCGCGGATGATCCCGATGGCCATCTGGTCGTTGAAGGCCAGGACCGCCGTCGCGGGACGCGCGCACAGCTCCTGCGCGGCCCGCTCACCGCCCGCCAGGGTGGGGCTGAACGGCCCGATCTGGCGCACCTTGATCTCCAACTCCATGCCGGCTTCGAGCAGCGAGCGCCAGCGCACACCGTTGGGCCAGGATGCCTGCGGCCCCGCGACGTAGGTGATGTGGTCGTGTCCCAACTCGCCGAGGTGCTCGGCGGCCCGCCGCACGCCGCGCGGGTCGTCAGTGACGACGCACGGCACGTCGGCGAGGGCGCGGTTGAGGACCACCACCGGCCGCTGCTTGGCGACCATCCGGATGGCCGAGTCGGACATTCGGCTGCTGGCCAGCACGATGCCGTCGACTGTCGGCATGGTGCGTTCGACGGCCGCCCGTTCCAGCCGGTCGGACTCCTGGGCGTCGATCAGCACCGTGGTGTATTCGCCGTCGGCGGCCACCTCCTGCGCGCCGCGCACGATCTCGGCGTACACCGGGTTGGTGATGTCGGCGATGACCAGCGCGATCATCTGCGTACGCGACGTGGTGAGGGCGCGAGCGAGGGGGTTGGTCCGGTAGCCCAATCGCTCGGCGACCTGCCGGATCCGTTCGGCGGTCTCGGAGTTGACGCGACTCGGTCGGGAGAAGGCGCGGGACACGGTGGACGGTGAGACGTCCGCCTCGAGGGCGACGTCGTAGATCGTGACTCGCTGTCCCGGCGGCCTGGTGTGGTCGGGCATCTGCATGCTCCTCCCGGCTACGCGCCGTGATCATGGTATGGCGGCCGTGAATACTCGGCAATGCCCCCGCAACAATCCAGCGGTCCGATCACATTCGCGCGAGGCAATACATGGCAACCCGTTGCCGCCGCGGCGCGCCGGCTGCCTCAATCAGCACTGATGACACCTGGCGGAGGGAACGGCTCATGGGTATCTCGCGGCGCGGCGCTCTCCTGGTCACGGCATCGTCGCTCCTGGTGGGCACTGTCGGGTGCGGGGCACCCGAGGCCCCCGGCGACAACACTGGCGACAGCACCGGTGAGGTGCCACAGCGGCCCGGTAAGGCCGTCACGCTCAACGTCCTCGACGTGGCGGGCAACCTCCAGCTGACCCAGGGGATGATTGACGAGTTCGTCTCGAAGAACCCCGACGTGATCTCCCGGGTGACCTATTCGAAGGCGCCGGCGCCCGAGCTGGCCGGGAAGATCAAGGCCCAGCAGGGGGCGGACCGGGTGGACATCGGTCTCGTGCTGACCGGCGTCGACGGCCTGGCCGCCGGGATCGAGCAGGGGCTCTGGATCGACGTGTTGCCGACCTTCCAGGACCGCCTCGGCGGCATGAGCAACTACCTGGAGCCGGCCGCCGCGATGCAGAAGCTCGCCGGCAACGCGGGCGTCACAGTCACCTACTACCCGTCGGGTCCGCTGCTCGAATACCTGCCGTCCCGCCTGGCGACGCCACCCACCAGCGCGGACGCACTGCTCGCCTGGGCCAGGGCCAACCCCCGCAAATTCCAGTACGCCCGGCCGGCCAACTCCGGCCCGGGGCGCACGTTCCTGATGGGTCTGCCCTACATCCTCGGCGACTCGAACCCCAAGGACCCCACAGCGGGCTGGGACAAGACGTGGGCCTTCCTCAAGGAGCTGGGCCAGTACGTCGACTACTACCCGTCCGGCACCACCGAGACGATGAAGAACCTCGCCAATGGCACCGCGCACCTGATCGTCAGCACGACCGGTTGGGACATCAACCCGCGGGTGCTCGGCACGGTGCCCAAGGAGGCCAGGATCACCCCGATCGACGGCTTCCACTGGGTCACCGACGCGCACTACGCGGTCCTGCCCAAGGGCGTGTCGACCGACACCCAGGCCGCCGTGCTGGCCCTGCTGGCGTTCATGCTCACCCCCGAACAGCAGGCGAAGGCGTACGACGAGGGGTACTTCTACCCCGGCCCGGCGATCAAGGAGGTCCAGCTCTCGTCGGCGCCGCAGAAGAGCCAGGACGCGATCCGGGAGTTCGGCCGCCCCGAGTACGACGCGCTGATCGCCGGAAACCCGACCGAGGTTCCGCTCGACGCGAAGAGCCTGGTGGCGGCGTTCAGCCGCTGGGACCGCGAGGTCGGCGGCGGCAAGGTCAAGCAGGGATGAGCGCCTTCACCCAGCTGCGGCTGGACGGGGTGTCCCGCCGGTTCGGCGGCCAGGCCGCCCTCACCGGGCTGGACCTGACGATCGAGGCGGGGGAGTTCATCGCCCTGCTCGGCCCGTCCGGCTGCGGCAAGTCGACGGCGTTGAACTGCCTGGCCGGGCTGCTGCCATTGACGGCGGGGAGCATCTGGCAGGACGAACGCCGCATCGACACGTTGCCACCGGAGCGGCGCGGCTTCGGCATGGTGTTCCAGAGCTACGCCCTCTTCCCGCACCTGACGGTCCGGGCGAACATCGCCTTCGGGCTGCGCATGCGGCGGCTGCCCAAGGAGGAGACGCGCCGGCGTACGGAGGAGGCGGTGCGGCTGGTGCGACTGGAGGACCACGTCGACAAGCTGCCCGGTCAGCTCTCGGGTGGCCAGCAGCAACGCGTCGCCATCGCTCGCGCCGTCGTGTTCGAGCCGTCGCTGGTGTTGATGGACGAGCCGTTGAGCAATCTCGACGCCAAGCTGCGCCTGGAGATGCGGACCGAGATCCGCCGGCTGCACCAGTCGTTGGGGCTCACCACCGTCTACGTGACCCACGACCAGGAGGAGGCGCTGTCCCTGGCCGACCGGCTGGTGGTGCTGCGGGAGGGGCGGGTGCAGCAGATCGGCTCACCGCGTGAGCTGCACACCCGGCCCGCGAACTGGCACGTCGCCGACTTCATGGGCTACCGCAACCTGTGGCGGGGGCGGGTGGAGCAGCTCGACGGGCCCCGCGCCACCGTCGAGTCGTCCGGCCATCGCCTGACCGGCGAGGTGGTGGGGGACCTCCATACCGGGGCGGACGCCGTGGTCGCCGTACGCCCCGAGGACATCCGCGTGGACGGGCCCGGCGAGACCCGCAACGCCATGTCGGCGACCGTCGAGGTGGTGGAGTACCAGGGCCGCGAGTTGGCCGCCGAAGCCCGCACCGACAGCGGGCTGCTGCTGCACCTGCGGACCGAGCAGCGGATCGCGCCGGGCGACCAGGTCAAGCTCGCCGTCGATCCGCAGCGGCTGCTGGTCTATCCCGCCGAGGCGTCGACGCAGCCCGAACGCCTCGCGGACGCTTCGGCGGCGACGCGGTGAGCGGCGCCGGGAGGCCGCTGACGCACTGGCGGCACCGTCTCGCCGAACGGGGCGTCGACCGTCAGCTCTGGTTGCTGGTACCGGCCCTGGTCTTCGTCATCGCCCTGTTCCTCTACCCGTTCTTCTACGGGCTGACGCTCTCGTTCCAGCCGACCAGTGGCGGGCCGTTCAGCGACTACGCCCGGTTCTTCTCCGACTCCTACGAGCGCGGCACGATCTGGATCACGCTGCGGATCGCGTTGCCCGCCGCGCTCCTGAACGTCCTCGCCGCGGTGCCGATCGCCTACCGGATGCGCGGCCGGTTCCGGGGCAAGCGACTGGTCACCACGCTGCTGGTAGTGCCGATCACGCTCGGCACTGTCCTCACCGCACAGGGGTTGCTGAACTTCCTCGGCCCGACCGGTTGGTTCAACCGGATCCTGCTGGCCAGCAACCTCGTCGACGAGCCGGTACGGCTGACCCACAACTACTGGGGCGTGTTCTTCTCGCTGGTGATCACCGGCTTTCCGTTCGCGTTCCTGCTGGTGCTCTCGTACCTGTCCGGCATCGACCCGACCCTGGAACGGGCGGCCGCGACGCTGGGCGCGGACTGGCGTCGGCGGTTCACCCGGATCACCCTGCCGCTGCTGATGCCGGGCCTCGCCACGACCTTCTGCCTGACGTTCGTCCTGGCGTTCAGCGTGTTCCCGTCTGCCGTTCTGGTCGGCAACCCCGCCGGGGAGACCCGGGTCATCTCCCTCGCCGCCTACCAGGCCGCCTACGAGCAGTACGACTACCCGTACGCGTCGGCGATCGCCATGATCATGGGCTTCGTCGAGCTGGTCATCATCGCTGTGGTGCTGGCCGCTCGCAGCCGCTTCTACACCGGCTCCACCGGAGGCAAGGGCTGATGGCAACGACCACCCAGGCCCCACCAGCGCGGCCCTCCGCCACCAGCACCGACCGGCGGCGGCGCATCACCGCGCGCCCGGCCGCCTGGATCGTGTGGGGCGTCGTCATCTTCTTCTTCCTCAACCTGCTCGGCGTCGTGGCGTCCGTGCTGGTCAGCTCGTTCGGCCAGCGCTGGTTCGACACCTGGCTCCCGGACGGCTACACCACAAGCTGGTACGCCCGAGCCTGGGACGAGTTCGCGCTCCTCCAGGTCATCGTCGTGACGCTGGAGGTCTCCGTACTCGTCGTGGGCCTCTCGCTGGTGATCGGCGTGCCGGCCGCCTACGCCCTCGCGCGGCGCTCGTTCCCCGGCAAACGGCTTATCTTCCTCGTGTTCCTGCTGCCCATCCTGATGCCGCCGATCACCTACGGCATCCCGCTGGCGACAGTCCTCTACAAGTTCGGCCTGGCCGGGCACATGTCCGGGGTGGTGCTCGCCAACCTCGTGCCGTCGGTGCCCTTCGTCATCCTGACCATGACCCCGTTCATCGAGCAGATCGACCCGAGGATCGAGAGCGCCGCGCGCATGTGCGGCGCGGGACTGCGCACGGTGTTCCTCCGGGTCCTCACGCCGCTGCTCGTGCCGGGCATCCTCGCCTCCGCGATCCTCGTGCTCGTGCGGACCGTGGGCATGTTCGAGCTCACCTTCCTGACCGCGGGGCCGGACTCGCAGACCCTGGTGGTGGCGCTCTACTACTCGATGTCCGCGTCCGGGATCAGGGCTCAGCAGTCGGTCGACGCCATGGCGGTCATCTACACCTCGATGATGCTCGTCCTGCTCGTCGTCGCGCTGCGCTACGTCAACCCGACGCAACTGGTGGCGCGGGTCAAGGACGAGCCGGAGCACTGAGGCCGACGCCGGCGTCGACCGTTTCGGTCATCCGCGCATGGCGCCGCGGGGCAACGCGTCGGTCCGCCGGTCGATGCCCGGGCCGGCTGCCACCTCGTCGAGGATCTCACCCATCCGGCCCGCGACCGTGATGAGAGCGGGCAGTTTCGTCCGCAGACCGCGGTACGCCGCGGCGAGGGCAGGGTCGACCGCGATCGGCTCGGTGCGGGCACCCTCGGGATCGAGCTGGGCGACGGCCCCGGGCAGATCGGGGGCCAGGCCGATGGCGAAGAGCCCGAGCGCGGCCGCACCGAGGGCGACGTCGTCGGCCGCACCTGACGCCCGCACCGGGCAATCCAGGACCGCGGCCATCACCGCACGCCACAGCGGAGATCGGAACGCGCCACCGCTCAGGCGAACGCTGCTGACCGGTGTCAGCTCGGCCAGGCGGTCACGGACGCCGCCGAGCTGGAGGCAGACACCCTCCACGGCGGCCCGTACCAGGTGACCGCGAGAGTGCTCGCTGCGCAACCCCAGGTACGCGCCCGGCGGGACAGATTCCCCCTCCGGGGTCCGGTCGGCCAGCAGATAGGGCAGCATCACCAGTCCGTCGCTTCCCGGGGCGATCCGTTCGGCGAGAGCCAGGAGCTCGGGCGCGGCGAGCTGGTCATCGAACGCCGGGCGACTGTCGGGTTCGAGGACGCTACCGGCCCACCGTACGACGTTGCCGCCGTTGTTGACCGTCTCGCCGACTACCCAGGCGTCCTCGGTCAGCGCAGCGCAGGAGAAGGTCTCCGTGGGGTCGACGAGCGGAGCCGCGACGACCGTTCGCAGGGCGCCGGTGGCCGCGAGCGTCAGACCGGCGACGGTGCTGTCGATCGCCGCCATGCCCAGGCTGCTCGACGGACCGTCGCCCGCGCCCACGACGACAGGTGTGCCGGACGGCAGGCCGACCGCCTGCCCGGCCGCCGAGGAGAGCCGCAACACGCCCGTCGTGGGCAGGACCGGGGGCAGTTGGCTGCGGGACACCCCGACCAGGTCGAGTACGGCCGGACTCCACACTCGCCGGTGCACGTCGAACAGGCCGGTGCCGGACGCCGACGACAGCTCGGTCACCAACGTCCCTGTCAGCCGATGGACCAGGTAGTCCTTCAGGCCGATCCACCACCGCGTCGTGGCGCAGAGGTACGGCTCGTGGCGGGCGAACCAGATGAGCTTGCACAGCGGGCTTCCTGGGTGCACGGGCGTGCCGGTAACGCGGTGCAGCTCCCGGCTCTGGCCGGAGATCCGCAGTTCGCGGGCCACCTCCGCGGACCGCGTGTCACGCCCGGTCAGCAGCGGCGTCACCGGGCTGAGTGTCGCGTCCAGCCCGATCACGCCGTACCTGGGGGAGCTGATCGCGAGGGCCACGACCTCCGCCCCGGCGGTGTCGGCGACACACGCGGACACCGCCGCCAGGGTGGCCGCCACTAGCACGTCGGGGTCCTGGACGTGCCAGCCGGGCAGCGGTTGGAGCAGCGGGTACGCCAGCGTCCGAACGTGTCGGGCGGAGCCGTCCAGCGCGAACGCGCCCGCCCGCACAAGGGTGGTGCCCACGTCGACCCCGAGGATGACACGACGCTCCGGCCCCATGAGCACATGGTCGAGCGGCGTTCGACGGGTGGGCAAGCGGTTGCGCGCAGTTGTCGTGCCGTGCGGTACGAACACCACACCCGCCCAGCGCCTCGGTTAGGAAATAGCAGTCAGCTGAGCGCGTTCGGCGGGTGTGGCGCGGATCAGGCCGGCAAGGGCTGGGCATCCCACTCGGGATGCTCGTCCCATCGAATCCAAATCTCGTTTGGCTTTGGTGCTCCGAATGCGGGGAGAAGCAGTAGTTCCATGGAGGCTTGTGGGGGCACCTCATCGGCCCGGGTGTCGCCCCTGACCACGCACTTGATGCGAGACTCGTCGATCTCGACGTTGCGGGCTGTGTCAGTACCAATATTCCTTAGCACGTAACAGTTTTTTGACTTGAGCTCGCACCACCAGGCGACGTAGCCCGGGTTGGGGGAGGTCAACGCCTCGAGGGCAGCACTCGTGTCGACGGGGAGACGGGACTCCCCCGCTTCCTCCCTGGCAGCCTCGAACGCGGCTTCGGCTAGCTCTACTTGGCGTTCGGCGGCGGCAGCCTGCCTAACCGCAGCCTGAGCTGAGATCTCAGATGCCGATGCGGAAGTCTTGGCGTGCTTCAACGCTCGCCAAGCAACGCCCGCAGCTCCTAGTGATACTGCGAAAGCAGCCCACGCTGGTCACGGGAGCAAGTATGGGGGAAGTGGCCAGGCGGCGAGCGCTGCGGTCTCACGGCATCGGTACAACAGTGCGAGACTTTCCCCCGCCGGGGGTGCTTCGCGTTCTGGCACGGGCTGACTTCAGTCCGGTGTGTCGTCCTCGGTCGGGCCCGGTTGGCGGTGCTTCTTGATCCACGCTTCGACGTCCTCGGCCAACCAGACCTTCGTGCCCAGTAGCTCCTGGTACGGCTTCGGGAAGGTCGGGTATCGGGCGAGCTGCTGGAACCGCTGCCACGAGACGCCAGGGCACTCGGCGATCTCGTACGGCCCCACGAGCTGCCTGGCCCTCGGTCCATAGCCCGAACATAGAGCGGCCAACCCTTTCCTTTGACAAGTGCCAGTCGACTAATCCGACCGGGGTGGCGACCGTGGATGCATGACCCCACATGTGCCCGATGGCGAATACCTGGCGGCGGTAGCGGTGACCCTGGTTCGCAGGTATCGGCCGGTGTGGTCGTAGATCAAGTGGCGGAACGTCTGCAAGTGCGGCAACGAGCTGCCGTGCGGAGCCAGACAAAGATCCCGAGCCATGCCGGCGCAGGATCGGTAGTTTGCGGCCGGTCTTGCAACGGATCAGCAGGTCCGCGCCGGTCGCGGCCAGGGTGGCGGTTAGGTCGGCGCCTGCGTAGTTGCTATCGACCATCATCAAGATCCCGCGCGGGCGCAAACTACGAGCGAGCTGTCGGGCCTGATCGAGTTCGCCGACACTGACCGGATCGACCACGGCATCGATCACCGATCGGGTGCCGCAGGACCGTAGGGCGATGAGCCGCAGCTGCCGTTGTTGCAGCGTTGTTTGGCATAGCGGCTTCGTGGTGGCCGGCGAATCCGCGACCGTCAGGAAGGTCCCGTCGATCCCGTTCAGCAGCAGCCTCGCGGGCGGGTCTGGGTGGGGCTGGTAGCGGCCGGGCTGCGCAACAAACCGAATAACACCCTCACCGGCTGCGGACCGAGGCGTGGCCGGGCCTGGCGCAACGCACTGCCGCTGGGCGCCACGAGCGGCAGACCGGACAACCCGCTGGTCAGCTTGGACCGAACCTGTAGGTATCCCAGTTCGGCGATCAGGCACCCGGCGAGTAGCAGATGCATCACGACCCGGGCCGATAACAGCCTGCCCCTGGACTCGGTCCGCCTGGTGATGGCCATGACATTGTCGACCATCTCGAACGGCACCAGCCGAGTCAGCGGCTCATTGCACTCGTAGTGCGATCAACTCACCCACCGGAGCATGTCTGGGGCCTAACCACGACGGCACCGACGACGCCAACGCCAAGCCCGAACCTGCCACTACCGACGACACCGCTACCCCTGGTCAACTGCCACTGGCAGCATTAACGCCTTAGTGGGTGGCCGGCGACCCAGGAGCTGTCGCCGGCCACCCACAATGCGTTCACTTCATCGTGACGCTCGTTCAGCAGCCGCTGCCGGTCTTCTCGCAGACCTTGCTGGATGAACGGCAATCGGTGCGGCAGACGTGCCTGTACTTGTGAAGTCTCATGGCAACGCTGGGACCCGGTAGGGCGACCAACCAGCACCCGCAACTGGCGCCCCACCATGAGGTCCCGGGGTCGCAAGCGCATTCGCCTGCCCGGGCTTCGACCTTGGGTACGATCAATGCTAAGACGTGGTCACTGAGTTTCTCGACTGCCCTGATCATTGCACTCCTCACGCTGCTGGCCGGACACCGATCTTCGGGCGCATAGCACCCTCGGGTCTGCTCGTCTCTGAGAGCTCACCGAGAGTTGGGAATACGGCTATGCCAAAAACGAGCAGCCGTATAGTCCTCCGTTGGAGGAAGGTGTCGAAGCCTTCCAGACCTGCACTTGGCTCTGGAGCATAGCCCTTGCGGGGCACCCGCGTTGCCCCTCGATTGCCCTTGCCGCAGGAAGGCCGGGACAGTGCAAAGTCAGTCCGCCGAGTATGCTGCGGCTCGCAGGGCGAATGGGGCGGTCAGCCGACGGTAAAGTCTCCGCCGAAGACGCCGATCACGAGATAGAGGATCGATGGCTCCGATTACTGCGGCGGGCACGGACATCGCATGCCGGCTACCATGAGTGACGACACCACCAGCGAACCGGCAATCGATCTTTCTGGTCGCATCGGTGTCCGCACCGCTGCACGCCACATCACCAGCGCCTTCGCGCTAGCTTGGCAGGCAGCCCCTGTCGCGCTGGTGGTCCGGCTCGCACTAACACCATTCTCCGCAGCAATCCCGATCGCCGTCGCCTGGCTCACAAAGACTGTGTTGGACCAGTTGGCAGCACCCGGCTCTGTTGAGCTGTCGGCGATCCTCGTACCAGGGCTGGTGCTAGCGGGAATTGGGGTAGCCGGCGGGGTCCTGGGTCAAGTCAGCGTGTACATGCAGGGCCAGATGAGCCGCGCTATCGAACTTGCTGCTCGCGAGCGGCTCTACCGGAAGGTAGTAAGTTTCGACAGCCTTGCCCGATTCGAGAATCCGCGCTTTCATGACCGGCTCCAGTTGGCGGGCACGGCTGCGACGATGGGCCCAAATCAACTCTTCGAGCATTCAGTGCACCTGGTGCAGGGGTGCATCGCAGTCGGGGGTTTTATCGGCACGCTGTTACTGCTGAACCCATGGATGGTACTCGTCGTCGCGGTGTCGGCGGTGCCGTCCCTCCGGGCGGAGCTAAAGCTCAGCAGGTTACGCGCCCGGATGGTAAACGAGGTGGGGCAGGCGACTCGCCGCGAGATGTTTTACGCTGACCTGCTGACCAGCGCAACTGCCGCTAAGGAAATTCGGCTCTACGGCCTGAGCGACCTTTTCGGCGCACGAATGGTTGCGGAGTTGCGCCGAATTAATGGCCATCACAAACAGATGGACCGTCGGGAGCTGCTCGTGCAGGGCTTGCTGGGGCTGATGGGGGCGGCTGTTGCCGGCACCGGGTTGGTCTGGGCGATCCTCGCCGCTCGGTCGGGGCAGCTCAGCGTCGGTGACGTGTCGGTCTTCATCGCCGCGGTAGCTGGGGTGCAGGTCGGGCTAATGCAGGTCGTCTCCAGTGTCAGCGGCGTCCACCATTCGGCTTTGATGTTCGGCCACTACCGGTACATCGTCGATTTGGGTCCTGATATGCCGCCGCCCCAGCGGGAACTCCTGACGGTTCCTCAGATGCGGGAATGTATCGAGCTGCGGAACGTATGGTTCCGCTACGGCGACGATCTACCCTGGATTCTCCGCGGAGTGAGCCTGACGCTACCGTCCAAGCAGGCGACCGCTTTCGTCGGCCTCAACGGTGCCGGGAAGAGCACCCTGGTGAAACTGCTTTGCCGATTCTATGACCCTACCAAGGGCTCGGTGCTCTGGGATGGGACTGACATTCGAATGTTTCCGGTGGCAGAGCTGCGTCGGCGAGTGCGGGCCGTGTTCCAAGACTTCATGAGTTACGACCTGACAGCTGGTGAGAATATCGGCCTCGGTGACGTGCTGGCGCTGGAAGACCGTTCCCGTATTGATTTAGCAGCTAGCAAGGCTGACTGCCGCGACCTCATCGAAGCGCTGCCGAGTGGCTATGACACAATGCTGAGTCGGCTATTTTTCGATAATTCCGACAAAGACGACGCGTCGACCGGTGTGGTGCTCTCGGGTGGACAGTGGCAGCGACTGGCGATCGCGCGGGCGTTGATGCGCGATGATCCCGATTTGCTGATCTTGGACGAGCCGAGCGCAGGCCTCGATCCCGAGGCGGAATATCAATTACACCAGCGGCTCCGAAACTTTCGGCGGGGCCAAACCGCTGTTATAATCGGGCACAGACTGGGCGCCATTCGTGACGCGGACAATATTGTCGTGCTAGCCGGTGGGGTTGTGGCCGAGCAGGGGACACATTCCGAGCTCCTTGGCAAGAACGGCGCATACGCTCGTCTCTTCAAGTTGCAGGCGAGCGGTTACAGCGATGAATTGCCGCAGGATCGCGCGTCCGTCGAGATCTGATCAATGAGATGCTGCCGGCCGGAGTGCGACGCCGAGCACCCGATCCATTGGGAAGTACCCGACATGCTTGGAGTCGTAACTCCGCCGCCCGGCGTCCCCCAATACCACCACCTGACCAGGGGGCACGAATTCCTCCGGTACGGTGGTCAGTGCCGGCACCAGCGCGCGGGGCACCGGATCCCCTGGTAAGGCCATCACACGTTTTATCATCCAGATACGATTGAGATCCCTGCGGCCCGGCGGTGTGGAGGACCAACTGCCGCGATCGTCCGGGCATTCAATCACCACAACGTCACCCACCCGGAATCGTTGGTGTGGTAGACGCCGCACTAAAATACGGTCGCCGTCGTGATAAGTCGGCTCCATGGAACTGCCGGTGATGAGGACGTGCGCGTACCGGCCCCTTGCCCCCAGCAGTAGAGTGATCGCCGCAGCGAAGCCGGCCGCTGCAGCCGGCACTAGCCAAACATTGGTGCTAACCACGTGTAGTTGTCAAATGTTCGCGGCCGGCGGGTGTGGGAACAAGGACCTCTTCGGCATCGACTCCCATATCCCGTACCAAGCCGCCCGCGTCCAGCACGACGAATGAGGGAAGCACGGATACCTCGAATGCACTGCTGACCGGCCCAATCGGAGATTCGATCACGACCATGGCATGCGGCTCCAGCTGTGCCCGCATTGATTCAAGGGCTGGTTCCTCGCCACTAAGGACCGCCACGACCATGTCCCGCGTTCCACTGCTCGCGGAAATGCGTTCGATGAATGTTGGGAGCTGCTCAGCGCAGGCCGGGCATGTCGTGGAGAGGAAGGCAACGAGCGTTCCTGGTCGGAGGCCGTCTCGCGTCAGGACCGAGCCGTCGACCGTGGTCGTCGTGAAGTCACCCACTGTGCCGCCGACAGGAACCTTGATCGGCTGAAACGGTTCCGCTGCCGCCGGACGCTTGGACAGCAGTTCGCTGTGGTGTCGCAACCGGCGGATCACTCCGAGGGTGAGCACCAAGTCGAACAGGCAAAGTAGACCCACAATGGTGACAGCGGCCGTTAGCAAGGTCACGACTTCTCCGGGATGCCGAGGGTGATTGAGGCTTGCCGATCGGGTACGCGCGCGGGCGACATCAAGTCAGCGATCTCGCCGAGGTTCATCAGCAGTAAGGCGATTACAGCACCGACGCCAGTAGCGAGAGCTAGCCCACCTACCCCAATGTCGGCCACGTTCGCTGATCCCGCCGTGCCGGCGAGACCCGCGCCCGCGACAGCGATCAGGGCAAGATTACGAATGACGTCGATCCATCCCGGCGGGCGCGTCGACACACCGAAGCAACGACATGGCTCGACCGATCCACGACGGACCATCGACGCGATCGAGAGGGTGAATATCAGCATCAGACCCATGGCGAGCAGGAAGCCCACCATGGCCAGGCCGGGCACCGCCACGATCACGGCGGTCGCCATCTCGGCAACCACCACTAGCCAAGCCACAGACCACGAAAACCGCTTCGGCAAAAAGATCATGCGTGGCAGTGCGTCGCGGAACGCCGCCAAGGCGCCAGCCCGAAGGACCTTGCTGCCCGCTGCGGCCACGAACGTGAATACCATCGCAGCTTGACATGTTACTAATAAGTAACCAATCCACATGCCACAAGGTGCCTTCCCCGTTAGAAGCATCTTGCTGCCGCCTGCCTGGCAGCGTGCAGGTGAGGGTACAACAACTCCGTGCGTGCTTGGGGGCGCCGACGCCGTAGGCACGCAGCAGGTAGGCGGCCGTCCATTGAGGACCGTATCGGGCGTCCTCTATCGAAGCGCCTCGTGTGCGGACCAGTTCCGGGGCAGCCACACAGGAGTGGACGAGCCGGCCGCTGAGGCTCCGACCGGCGAGCAGTGCTTTATCCGAGCACACGGGCGATTCAACGCTCCATGCCGCTGACCAAGATCGACAAGCGTCACCTGACGGTGATTACGCCTGATCACGTCGCACATCTATGGACGATCTCGGCATATCTAACACTGCCGACCTCGACGCAGGAGCGGGTCTTCCGCCAGATCGAGCAGGTCCTGCCCGAGACGGTCGAGCTTTCGACCGACGTCGTCGTGCATCTCGCCCGTCGACGCCCCGAGCAGTAGCGCCCGCTGGCGGTCAGACCAGGAACTCCTCGCGCATCCGCGCGCCCAGGTTGATCCCGCCGACCGCCCGAGGGCTGGCCGGATCGTGCACGGCGACGGTGTTGTTACGACGCATCAGCTCCCGGACCGCGGGCGGCAGCCGCGGCGGGTCGTCCATGGCCGCGAGGACCCGCCCGGCACTGACGATCAGTCGATCGGCCAGGGTGGCGGCGTCGGTGTCCACCCGCACCCGGCCGTACTCCCAGCCGGAGGTGGTCAGGTCGAGCACCTCGAACACGCGGGTCACCAGCGGGTTCGGGTCGGTCACCCGGTCGAGCCGGGGCGCCCGGTTGCCGACCACTGTGACGGCGGCGGCCACCTGCGCGTACGGGTGGAAGCCGCACGGCAACGCGAACAGCGGCCAGCGCAGGGCCGGGCCCGCCTCCTTCCACAGCGGCCGGTAGTTGCGGCGGTGCACCAGCAGCCGCCGGCCGGTCCGTCGGTGGATCTCCTGGGCCTGGGCCTGAAGGTCCACGTGGGCCTCGTCGGCGACCTGACTCACGATCCGGGTCGCCACCACCAGGCCGTCGTCACTGTCGAGCGAACCGGTGAGCGCGTCGACCTGCTCGGTGAACCGGATCCGCGCGTGGGGGCCGTACCGGGAGTGGACGTCGTGCAGCAGCGCCTGCTGGCGTCCCGGGTCGAGCTGGACCTTCCTACCGCCCAGCAATCGACGGAGCCAACGCATGTCGCCTCGATTCAGCAGAGCCGTCGCGGACGGCGGCAATGCTAGTGCGTCGACCGTCCCTCATGTTCCCAAGGGGGGTGATCGACTCCTGCCCCGGAGGCGGCGATCACCGCCGACGCGGCGTGATCAGCCCCGACTCGTACGCCCACACGACCAGCTGCGCCCGGTCGCGGCAGTGCAGCTTCGTCATCGCCCGGTTGACGTGTGTCTTGGCGGTCAGCGGACTGATCACCATGCGCGCGGCGATCTCGTCGTTGGTCAGCCCACGGGCGACCAGCTCGACGATCTCCTGCTCCCGGGCGGTCAGCACGTCGCGCCCGGCCGTCGGCACTGCCGGCGGTGGGCCGGCCACGAACTCACTGATCAGTGTGCGGGTGACGGTCGGCGCGAGCAGCGCGTCGCCGCGCGCGACGATGCTGACGGCGTGCAGCAGGTCGGCGGGGTCGGCGTCCTTGAGGAGAAAACCGCTGGCGCCCGCACGGAGGGCGGCGAACACATAGGAGTCGAGCCCGTAGTTGGTGAGGATGAGAACGCGGATCGCGGCGAGGTCGGGATCAGCGGCGATGCGCCGGGTGGCCTCGATGCCGTCGAGGCCCGGCATCTGCACGTCCATCAGGACGACGTCCGGGCGCAGGCACCGGGACAGGTGGACGGCCGAGGTGCCGTCGGTCGCCTCGCCGACGACCTCCAGGTGGTCCTCGGCGTCGAGCAGTGCCCGGAAGCCGGCTCGCATCAGCGCCTGGTCGTCGGCGATCAGCACCCGGATCATCAAGGCGTCTCCAGGCGGCGGGCGGTCATCGTGGGCCGTCCAGCGGGAAGGTGGCCCGTACTGTGAACCCGTGGTCGTCGTGCGCGGCGGTCCGCAGCGTGCCGCCCAGGGCGCTGACCCGTTCCCGCATGCCGCGGAGGCCCACGCCCGGGGTCAGCGGCTCAGCCGGCGACGCCTGACCGTCGTCGGTGACCGCGACGGTCAGCCCCGCCGGGGCGTACTCCACCTGGATGTGCGCGGTCGCGGGCCCGGCGTGGCGGGCCACGTTGGTGAGCGCTTCCTGGATGACCCGGTATCCGGCCTGGTCGACCTCGTCGGGCAGGGCCCCGCGCTGGCCGGTGACTGTCACCTGCACCGGTACGCCGACCGCCCGGGTCCGCTCGGCGAGCTCGTCCACCCGGGCCAGCCCGACCCGATCGCCGTCGGTCGGTGCGCGGAGGACGTCGAGGGTCGTACGGAGTTCCCGCATCGCGGCGCCGCTGGCCTCCTGGATCGCCAGCAGCGTTGCCGACGGCTCCTCGCCGTGTTTGCGGGCCAGGTGCACGGCGATCCCCGCCTGCACCTTGATCACCGAGATGCTGTGGGTCAGGGAGTCGTGCAGGTCGCGGGCGATGCGCAGCCGCTCCTCCCCGGCGCGCCGCAACGCCATCTCCTCGCGGGTGCGTTCGGCCTCGATGGCCCGCTGCTCGACCTGCTCCAGGTACGCCCGGCGCTGCCGCGCGACGAGCCCGGCGACGTTGGCCGCCACGAACCAGCCGAGCAGCAGGGCCGTCCGCTCGGCGACCAGCTGGCCTGGCCGGCCGGCCGGCGCCATCGAGATGTCGCGGGCCAGGAAGCTACCGAGGAAGGCGAGGCTGGCCACGGCGGCGGCCGACCGGTGTCCCTGCCAGGCGCTGACGTAGACCGCGCAGAGGACGGGGAACGCGGCGGACACCCCGGGGTGCACCCGGACGTGAACGGCCAGCATGGCGACGGTGACCACGCCCAGCGCCACCACCGGGTAGCGCCGGCACGCCGCCAGGGCCACCACAGTGGCCAGGACCAGGGCGACGTCGAGCACCTCGACCGGTGCGGCGTCCGGGGTGAGCACGGCGTTGCCGAGCAGGAGGAGGCCGAGGGCGAGACCGCCGAGGGCGTACGGGAGGTCGCGGCGCATTGTCGCACTGTAGAACGGCAGTCGTCGCTGGAGCATCCCGCGCGCGTGGTACCTGCGGCGTACCACGGACGCGGTATGAGCGGCGGGGCAAGTGTCTGCGGCGGCACGACGCTTTCCCGGCCCGCCGGAACAAGCATCGAGCCCATGACATACCGCTTCTTCACCCCCACGCCGACGAGAGCGGCCACGGGCCGCACCGCGGCCGTCTACCAACAGTTGCGCGACGACTTTCTCGGGCCGTTGCCGACCTTCCAGGCGCTCTCGGCAGTGCCGGAGGTGCTGGCCGCGACCTGGGCGCTGATGCGGGAGGCGCTGCTCGCCGGGGACGCGCCCCGGGTCGACCGCGAGCTCGTCGCGGCTACGGTGTCCCGGGCCAACCACTGTCAGTTCTGCGTCGACGCCCACGTGCTGCTGCTGCACGCGCTGGGCGTACCGAAGCTGGCCGAGGCCGTCGCCCGGGGCGAGACGCCCCCCGAGCCGAGGCACGCCGCGCTCGCCGGCTGGGCGCAGGCGAGCCGCAGCCCCAGAGCCGCCGACTGGACCAGCACCCACGGCCCGGAGATCACCGGCACCCTGCTCGCCTTCCACTTCATCAACCGGGTCGTCTCCGCGTTGCTCGACAGCGATCTGCTCCCCGGCGGCCTGCAACGCTCCCCGCTGGTGCGCTCAGTCGGGGGCCGGCTCTACGCCAGGGCGGCCCGGGAGTCCAAGGAGCCCGGCCGAAGCCTTCCGCTCCTCGACGCCGACCCGACGGCATCACCTCCCGCCTGGGCGGGGGACAGCCCGGTGGGCGTCGCCTACGCGTCGCTGCGGGACGCCGCCGTGCGGGGTGGGGATCTGCTGCTGGGCGACGTGGCGCGCGAGACCGTCACGGCCACCGTGCGCTGGGAGGACGGGCGGTTCCCGGCCCGGCCCGCGGACTGGGCCGTCGATCTGGTCCGGGACGTCCCGGGCAGGGACCGCATCGGGACGCGGATCGCGTTGCTGGCCGCGTTCGCGCCGGCCGCGATCAGCCCGGGCGACGTCGCTCTCTGGCGGCTCTCCCACCCCGCCGACGCCGACCTCGTGCGGGTGGTCGCGTACGGGGCGATCACCGCCACCGATCACGTCGCCCTGGCCCTCGCCTCGGCGCGCCTCTAGGAGGTAACCCATGCGCAAGGCTCTCGTCATCGTCAGCGCCGTGTTGCTCGTCGCGTTCGCCGTGCAGTTCGTCCTCGCCGCAGTGGGCGGGTTCACCAGACCCGCAGGCGAGGACGCGTACGCGCTGCACAGCGTCAACGGCATGGCGGTCATCCCGATTCTCACAGTGCTCACCGCGGTGTTAGCCGCACTGGCGAAGGCGCCGGGAAAGATCATCGGACTGGCGATCCTGCCGATCGGCCTCGTCATCCTCCAGCCGCTCATCGCCATGCTGGCCGAGGCGTCCACCGACGCGTCGGGTGTCAGCACCCCGCTCGGCCTGACCATCGGTGGGTTGCACGCGCTCAACGGAATCATCGCTGTGCACGTCGTGGTCGGCGTCCATCGAGCGGCGCGACAGCTGGCCGCCCCGGCTCCCGTCGCCGCGGCCCGGCTGGCCACCCGGGAAGGAGAGCCGGCGTGACCACCGGATCGCTGCTCGTGGCCGACCTCGTGATCGCGGTTCTCGCTGCCGCCGCCTGGCTGGGCGGTGGCGCCGCGTCCGCCGCCCGCCGCCGCCCGCTCGCACTGGGACTGGCGGCGGTCGCGCTGCTCGCCACGCTCGCCCGCGCGGTCACGATCACCGCTCTCGCCCGCGCCGGCTGGTGGTTCGCCGCGGAGAAGGTCCTCATCGCGGCCCCACTGTCGCTCGCGGCGGTGGGCGTCGCCGGTCCGCGGTTGCTGCGGGCCCTGGGTGACATCCGGGCCGTCGCGGTTCCGCTGCTCTTCGCCGGGTACGCCACGAGCAGCGCCCTGCTCGTGACGATCCTGCACGGCTACCCGGCGTCGGCCGGGGCGGGGCTGCTCGCGGTCGCCGGGGTCGTGACGGCGACGGTGATCTCGGCGCGTGCGCTCGGTGCGCGCCCGTCCCGGACGGCGTCCCGGGTGGCCCTCGTGGTGGCGGTCGCGGCGCTGCTGAGCGGAACCGGGCTGACCGTCGTCCCGGGCACCGCGCCCGCCGTACCGCATGAGCACGCCCATCCGGCGGCCCGGATCGCCGACGAACCCACCCGGCGGTTCACACTGACCGCCGCAACCGCCACTGTGGACGCGGGCGGCCGGGACGTCGACGCGTGGGCGTTCAACGGGCAGGTTCCCGGGCCGGAGCTGACCGCCGCCGTCGGCGACGTCCTGGAGGTGACGCTGCGCAACCGGGACATCGGGCGCGGGGTCACCCTGCACTGGCACGGGTACGACGTGCCGAACGATCAGGACGGGGTTCCCGGGGTGACGCAGGCGCCGGTGCGGCCCGGCCAGGAGTTCGTCTACCGGTTCCGCGCCGACCAGGCCGGAACGTACTGGTACCACACGCACTCGGCCTCGGATGTCGGTGTGCGGATGGGTCTCTACGGGGTGCTGGTGGTGCGACCGGGCCCGGTGACCCGCCTCGACGTCACAGTGCCGGTGCACACCCTGGCGGGCCGTCCGTTGCCCGCGCCGAGAGTGGAGCAGGTCGAGGCCGGCGTGCCGGTGCGGTTGCGGCTGATCAACACCGACAGCACGACGCACCGGTACGCACTGGCCGGGACCGCGTTCCGGGTGGCCGCCATCGACGGCGTCGACCTGCGCGGCCCGACGCCGCTGGTGGACACCGCAGTGCTGGTCCCGGCCGGGGGCCGCTACGACCTGGTCTTCGACGCGCCGGCGACTCCGGTGGCGCTGTTCGTCGACGGGCGGGCGGTCTACTCGACCGGCCCGGTGTCGACGGCGACCGGCGCCTGGCCGGTGCTCGATCCGCTCGGCTACGGCGCTACCGCTCCGGTGCCCTGGCCCCGGTTCGACAAGACGTTCACCCTCGTCCTCGATCGCGGCCTCGACCTGCGCGGACTGCTGCCACGGTACGCCCACACCGTCAACGGCGCGGCCGACCCGGACATCCCACCGCAGGTCGTACGCCTCGGCGACGTCGTACGGTTCACGATCGTCAACCGGTCGCAGATCGTGCACCCGTGGCACCTGCACGGCCACCACGTCCTGGTGCTGGCCCGCGATGGCGAGCCGGGGGCCGGAAGCCCGCTGTGGCTGGACTCGTTCGACGTCCGTCCGGGCGAGGTGTGGGAGGTGGCGTTCCGGGCCGACAACCCCGGGATGTGGGCCAATCACTGCCACAACCTGGCGCACGCCGATGCCGGGATGACGTTGCATCTCATGTACTCGTGATCGCGAAGGCCTGTAGTTTTCTGTCATGACTGAGGACACCTTCCGTTCGGTGGCGATCGAGCGCACCAGCCTGGGCAACTACGTCGTGCGAAACTCCCGTGGCGGGTCGGTGTCGTTGGGCACGGGCGAGGACGGCAGTTTCACGCCGGTGGAGTTGCTGCTGGCTGCCATCGGCGGTTGCACAGCCGTGGACGTGGACCACATCACCAGTCGTCGTGCGGAGCCGACCGGGTTCGCCGTCGCCGTCACCGGCGACAAGATCCGCGACGAGGCCGGCGGAAACCGGATGCGGAACCTGCGGGTCGAGTTCACAGTCACGTTCCCCGAGGGTGCGGAGGGCGACGCGGCCCGTGCGGCGCTGCCCCGGTCGTTGCAGCAGTCGCACGATCGGTTGTGCACTGTCTCCCGTACCGTCGAGCTCGGCACTCCGGTCGCGATCGCCGAGGGCCCCGGGCCCACCGGAGACTGATCGGCGCTGAGCACCGCTACTCAGGCCCCTGCGGTTCGTTCGTGTGAGGGTGACGGTATGCGTCGACTACTGATGCCACTGCTGGTCGTCCTCACCGTGGTGGTGGCCTGTGCCGACCCGAACGCCCAGCCGGGTCGCTCGGACCCGACGGTCGCGCAGGCGGGGCCCACCGAGCTGCTCGCGGACGGCAGCGCGCCCTGGGCCGACCTGAAGATCACCGGCGAGGACCTCAACGGCCGCCCCGCCGCGCCTAGAACGCCGGCCGCCGGCAGTGAACCGTGCCGGGCAGAGCAGCTGACCGGCCGGCTCACCACCTGGACGCGGCCCGGCACCGGCGGTGAGACGCCTCGGGGTTTCGACGCCGCCATCGGCAAGCTCATCGGCGAGGTGGACGTGCGGAACTCGTCGACGGAAGAGTGCACCCTTCAGGGCGAGGTGCCCACGACAATGCTCGCCGACGGCCGTGAGATCCCGATGCTCTACACCCACGACATCGACGAGGAGGGCCGCACCCGGGTGGTCGCCGTGCCCGCCGGCGGCAGCGCCAGCCTGCGCCTGGACTGGTCCGGGCCGTTCTGTCAGCCCGTGAAGGGGTCGTTGGAGCTCGCGATCGAGTTGCCGCACGACGGCGGCAGGTTGCGCGCACCGGTCACGGTCGACAAGCGTCCAGGCTGTCCGCAGGGGGAGGGGGTCCACCCCCGCGCGAGGGGGACGCTGTCCGCGAGCGGGTTCACCGAGCCGGTGACGGTGTCGAAGCCCCCGTCCTCGCCGCTCGATAAGCTCACCGTCGCTGTTCAGGGGCCGACGACCGCCGCCGCCGGGTCGCGGCTCTCCTTCCGGGTGACGCTGGGCAACCCGACCGGCGGCCCCCTCGAGCTGGACCCTTGCCCGGGCTACCTGATGGAACGGTTCTCTCTCGGCGACGCGACGAACGACGCCGTGAACTCGGCCCAGTTGTACCGGCTGAACTGCCGCGCGCTCACGCAGATCCCCGCCGGCGGCAGTGCCGTGTTCGAAATGGTCGCCGAGGTGCCGGCCTCGATGCGGGCCGGGCGCGAGCTGAGCGTGACGTGGAAGCTCTATCTGCCGCACTACGTGCAGCGGAGCAACCAGTTCGGTGTCCTCACCGTCACCATCGCCTGAGGAAGATCGCTGCCGTCCAGCCGCACCGGCAAAGTCGACGTAGGTGAGAACGAGGGATAGATGCTGTTGAGGGTATGGGAGCGCTCCCGTAACATACCTGACGCGGCCTGTTAACGCTCACAATCGGTCACCACGCAGCGACCGCCATCAATGTATAGGCCGCCGTCCCGCGAGGAGGGTGCTATATGACCAGATCCAGAGCCACCAATGTCGGTCTGGTTGCGGCCGGCGTCGGCTTACTGGTGTCGTCGACAGTTGTCGCGGCGCTGCCGGCCGGTGCCGCGGCCGAGGGTTGTTCGGTGAACTACGCCGTGTCGTCGCAGTGGCAGGGCGGCTTCGGCGCCAACGTGGCGATCACGAACCTCGGTGACCCGTTGAGCAGTTGGACGCTGACCTGGTCGTACGGCGCCGGGCAGACGGTGACGCAGGCCTGGAACACGTCGCTGACGCAGAGCGGGTCGGCGGTGACGGCGAAGAACGTGAGCTACAACGCCGCGGTTCCGACCAGCGGCACTGTGTCGTTCGGGTTCAACGGGTCGTGGACGAGCAGCAATCCAGCACCGACGAGCTTCGCCCTGAACGGTGTCACCTGCACCGGTGGCACGACGCCGACCGACCCGCCGACCGACCCGCCGACCGACCCGCCGACCGACCCGCCGACCGATCCACCGACCGACCCGCCGACCGACCCGCCGACCGACCCGCCGACGTGCAACCTTCCGTCGACGTACCGGTGGTCCTCGACGGGAGCGCTGGCGCAGCCGAAGTCCGGCTGGGTGTCGCTCAAGGACTTCACCGTCGCCCCGTACAACGGCCAGCAACTCGTCTACGCCACCACCCACGACAACGGCACCCGGTGGGGCTCGATGAACTTCGGCCTCTTCACGAACTACTCGCAGATGGCCTCGGCCAGCCAGAACGCGATGAACAACGCGACAGTCGCGCCGTCGCTGTTCTACTTCGCGCCGAAGAACATCTGGGTGCTCGCCTACCAGTGGGGTGGACCCGCGTTCTCGTACCGGACCTCGACCAACCCGACCAACCCGAACGGCTGGTCGGCGGCGCAGACGCTGTTCAGCGGAAGCATCACCGGTTCGGGCACCGGCCCGATCGACCAGGCGGTCATCGGTGACGACCAGAACATGTACCTGTTCTTCGCCGGTGACAACGGCAAGATCTACCGGGCCAGCATGCCGATCGGCAACTTCCCGGGCAGCTTCGGCTCCAACTACACGACCATCATGAGCGACACCACCAACAACCTCTTCGAGGCCGTTCAGGTCTACAAGCTCAAGGGTCAGACCCGTTATCTCATGATCGTCGAGGCGATCGGTTCGCAGGGTCGCTACTTCCGCTCGTTCACTGCCACCAGCCTGGGCGGCTCCTGGACGCCGCAGGCCACCAGCGAGAGCAACCCGTTCGCCGGCAAGGCCAACAGCGGTGCCACCTGGACCAACGACATCAGCCACGGCGAGCTGCTGCGCACCAACGCCGACCAGACCATGACCGTCGACCCCTGCAACCTGCAACTGCTCTACCAGGGTCGTTCCCCCAGCTCCGGCGGCGACTACGGCCTTCTGCCGTACCGGCCGGGTCTGCTGACCCTGCAACGCCCGGTCTGATCACGCTCCACCGACCCGCGACGGGCGGGCTCGGCGTCACGCCGAGCCCGCCCGCACCACGGAGAGCCCAGCCGACAAAAGACGGGTACGACATACAGCGGCGGGACGGGTCTGTGGCGGTCGAGTTTGGGATGATGCGCCGGTCGATCCACCGACATCACCCAACTCGAAGGGGCCTCCGCGATGGCAAAAGTCATCTCCACGCTGTTCATCTCGGCCGACGGTGTGGCCGAGATCGACCCGGACTGGCACTTCCCGTACTTCGACGAGAACATGGGCCGCGCCGTCACCGAGGACTATGACGCCGCCGATGTGCTGCTCATCGGCCGGGAGACGTACGACAGCTTCGCCGGGGCCTGGCCCGGCCGGGAGGCCGCCGGTGGCGAGGACGCGCCGTTCGCCAAGCAGCTCGGCGACATGCGTAAGGTCGTCGTCTCGCGTCAGCCGTTGGAGTTTTCCTGGCGCAACTCGGAGGTGATCGACGGGAACCTCCTCGACGCCGTCACCGCGCTCAAGGCCGATGCCGGTGTCCGGGGGATCCTCATCCCCGGGTCGATCTCCGTGGTGCAGCAACTGCTCGCCGCGGGTCTGGTCGACGAGCTGCGCCTGCTGGTGCACCCGGTGGCCGCGCGTCATGGCCGCAAGCTGTTCGACGAGGGCGATGCGGCGTACCACCTGCGACTTGTGGCTTCGGAGGCGTTCCCGACGGGTGTCCTTCGCGTGATCTACGCGCCGGGCACTGCGCCGGCGCCGGTCGGCTACGACGAGATCACCGACCAGGTGCCGGCCGGAAACTAGGTTGGGTTCGGGGGCGTAAGCACGGCATGCGGGTGGAGTGGAACGCAGGCAGTCCCGGCGGATCCGGGTCACCGGCGCCCAGCGGTACGCGCGGCTGGATTGACCGCCACCGATTCATCCCACACTTCGGGCCGGCGTTTAGTGAGGGCTATCGATATTGACGGTTGGCGTCGGCGGCGAAAGGATCTCGGGCACCACCACCCTGATCCCCCTCCTGGGAGGCGCCATGACCCGTCCCCGCCTGCCCCGCCTGCGGGCAGCCACCCGGTTGGCCGCACTCGCCCTCGCCGCCGCCGGCGTGCTGCTCACCGTCGCCACCCCCGCCAGCGCCGCCGTGCCCACCGGCCGTTACGTCGCGCTGGGCGACTCGTACACCGCAGGTCCGCTGATCCCCACCCAGGTCGACCTCAACTGCCTGCGGTCCAACCGCAACTATCCGTCGCTGGTGGCGGCGTCCGCCGGCTCGTCGTCCTTCGCCGACGTGAGCTGCTCCGGCGCCACCACTGACGACATCCTCTACGGCGGTAGCGGCCAACTGGGCATCACGTTGCCGCCGCAGCTCAACGCTGTCACGTCGAACACGTCGCTGGTGACGGTGCAGATCGGCGGCAACGACATCGGCTTCTCCGGCATCATCGGCGACTGCGCGGAGGCGAGCGTCAGCAGCCCGCTCGGATCTCCGTGCAAGAACCGGTACACCGCCGGAGGGGTCGACCAGTTGCAGGCGCGGATCGTCGCCGCCACACCGAAGATCACCGCCGTGCTCCAGGCGGTCCGGCAGGCCGCACCGGGGGCGCGGGTCGTGGTGCTCGGCTATCCGGCGATCCTGCCGGACAGCGGCTACGGCTGCTGGCCGGTCGTTCCGATCGCCTACCAGGACGTGCCGTACCTGCGTGGCGTCGAGAAGTCGCTCAACGCGATGCTGGCCAGCGTCGCGAGCGCCAACGGCGCCACCTACGCCGATGTCTACACCCCGTCGATCGGCCGTGACGCGTGCAAGGGCAGCGGCACCCGGTGGATCGAGGGTCTGGTGCCGCAGAACTCGGCCGCGCCGTTCCACCCCAACGCCCGAGGTGAGCAGGGCATGGCCACCGCCCTGATCGCCAGGTTGAACAGCTGACCGGGCCGTAGGCGGCCGAGCCCGCCCCGCCGGCAGCGGCGGGGCGGGCTTCTCCTGCGGTGCGCCGACGCGGCGCGGTACCAGCCTCGTTGTGCTTGAGATCGGGGAGTCCGGGGTACCGAAAGCTATGCCGAATGTGGGGCAAGTCGTCGGAGACCGTTACCGCCTGGTCGAAAGCATCGCCAGTGGCGGAATGGGTGACGTGTGGCGGGCGGTCGACGAGACCCTCGACCGCTGCGTGGCGGTCAAGATGCTGCAACCACGGTTGGTTGCCGACGGCGGCTTCAGTGAGCGGTTCCGGCGCGAGGCGCGGGCGATGGCGGCCCTGCGTCACCCTGGTGTCGCCCAGGTCTACGACTACGGTGAGGTGTCCCGATCCGGAGCGCTGGCCCTCGCCTACATCGTGATGGAATGCGTGCAGGGGCAGCCCCTGTCGGAGCGGATCACCGAGGTCGGCCGACTGGACGTGGCCGAGACGATGTCGATCGCCGCGCAGACCGCCAGTGCCTTGCAGGCCGCGCATGACGCCGGTGTCGTGCATCGTGACGTCAAACCCAGCAATCTGATCATCGAGCCGGACGGGCACGTCGTACTCGTCGATTTCGGGGTTGCGGTGACCCAGGAAGCGGCGAGCCTGACCGGAGCGAACCAGATCGTCGGCACCGCTTTGTACATGGCACCTGAGCAGGTCGCGAAGAACGAGATCACACCGGCGATCGACATCTACGCGCTGGGGGCTGTCGTCTACCACTGCCTTGCCGGTCGGCCGCCGCACGAGGGCGAGAATGCCGTCGCGGTGGCGCTGCGGCATCTCGAAGAGGAACCGTCGCCGCTGCCCGAGGACGTTCCGGCTGAGGTCCGGCGTGTGGTCGCCACCGCGATGGCCAAGGATCCCGCCCACCGCTTTCCGACGGCAGCGGACATGGCCACTGCGGCGCAGACGCTCGCGGACCCGTCTGACCACCTGCCGGCCACCGCGACCGGAGCGACCGAGGTCGGGGTGCGGACCGAGGTCACGGCTGCCCGGCGGTCGGCCCTCGGCGGCACGGTGGGCCGGGCCGTCACTCCCGGGCCCAGAGCGCTCGCGGTGCTTCTCGGATCGCTGGCCGCCGCGGCTGCCGTCCTGGTGCTCGCCGATCCCATCGGGATCATGCCCGGTCCGACCGGGCGCCCGTCGACGCCTCCCGCGGTGCCGCCCGCGGTGTCGCCAACGGTGCCGCCCGAGCGGGAACCGGGCCCCGGCCTCGGCGGCGGTGAACCGGCCACCCGCAGTTCTGCCGGCCTGCCGGTCCGGGCGCCAGGCTCTCCGACTCCGACGCCCACCCGGGGCGAGCAAACGGTGGATCCGTCGACTCCGTCCGGTGGGAGCACTACTGACGCGCCGGGTCCCACCGCTTCCGAGAGCGCTCCTGCGGAGCCGACGAAAGCCCCCACGCCAGCCCCGACGGGCGGAACGACAGCGCCGCCGACTTCGGGGACGACGGAGAACCCAGCGTCGGACCCGACCTCGCAACCGTCGGCGGAGGAATCGACTGCCGGAGGAGAGACCGCGGCGCCGCAGGTGTAGCGGACGGCGGCAACAACCGGAGGTGCCGCACCGGCAACCCCGGGGCCGTCATGGACACCGAGGCGGACGGGGGTTGCCTGCGCAACGCAGTCTGGCGTGGCGACCGAGGCCGCCACGCCAGTGATGCGATGTGTCAGGAACCTATCGGGGTCAACTGGTGCGACAGCTGATCGTCGGCCAGTTCCAGTTGCCGTTGGCCATGATCGTTAGGCCGAAGTTGTTGCCGTTGCCGTTCGGCGTCGCGGTGACGGTGCCACTGTTGCCGTTGACGGCGGCGTTCCAGCTGTTCTGAACGCTCTGGCCGCCGCCGAGGCCGAGGCTGACGACCCAGTTGTTGGTGCCGCTGACCGCGACATTGAGGTTGAACCGGTCACCCCACTGCTGGCCGGCGGAGATCGTCGCGTTGCAGTTGCCGGTCCCCGGGTTGCCGGTGGGGGGCGGGGTGGTCGGGTTGCCGCCGCCGCCGCTGCCCTCCCGGACCGTGATGTCGGAGCTTCCGCTGCTCTGGTAACCCTCGGTGGCCATGACCTGGTAGCTGTGGTTGGTGCCGAGGTTCAGGCCGGCCCGGGCCCAGGCGTCGAAGTGGTTGGCGGTGGTGATGGTGCCACTGGAGCGCTTCTGCTGGCGGACGCTCCAGAACTGGTAGAACGTCTGGTTGCCGTCGATCGACGGGGCGTTGACCCGCTGGCTGCGGAGGATGTCGTAGGTGCCGCCGTCGGTGGTGACGGTGCCCATCCGCTGCGCGCCGCTGCTCGGGTTGTAGGTGCCGAAGTTCTCCACCACGTAGTACTCGATGAGCGGGCTACGCGTCCATCCGTACAGGGCGAGGTAGGTGTTGTTGTTGCCCGGGTTGTAGCTGCCCGAGTAGGTGACCGTCCGTCGGTTGCCGGTGGCCCAACCCTTGCCGCCGACCCAGTTGTTGGTGCTCCTGTCCCAGCTGCTGGTGTACCGGCCGTCGGCGCGCAGCGTCATGCTGGCGTTGCCGCTGTCCTTCCAGAACGAGAAGTAGTACCCGTTGTGCGTGCCGGTGAGGTTCGACGTGAGGGTCCGGTCGGCCTCGGCGTACGCGTTGGTGGCCGTCATCGTGCCGGCGACGGCCATGACGGCGGCGCATGCGGCGCCCAGGAGCAGCCGCATGCGGCCGCGGCCTCTCGGTTTGGTGTGGCTGGTGTCGGTCATGGAACTGTTGCCTCCTCTGACGGCTGGCGGGGGCCAGCGGCGCGGTACGCCTCGGCAGGCTGCCGGTGGTCGGGTAACGGCCACGGCGTCGTACCGCTCGGTGGTGGTGGGCCGGTCGTCCTGCACGGCGACCGGAGGAGTGGGTCGTGGTGGCTGGTGCTGACGACAATCGAGCGCCGTCGATGGCGACCGTATTAACCCAGCCGTCCACTTGTCAACAATTTTCGGAAACAGGGTGGCAACACCGCTGTCGTCGCCGGAGCGGTATCCATCCAGGTCAGTAGTCGATCAGAGTCCAGGTCGGTCACCGCGTCGTCGGAACAGCCGAACGTCGGCCGGGGTGGGGTCTGCCGAAAGTTCCGGAGACTTTCCGGACCAGGTCCCCGGCCGTGGCCAGCGGCACGGCAGGCGCTCCCGTTGCGCGAGGGTCAGCGACGCGGCAGGGCGTTGAGCCGAGCGGCCTGGCGGGTCAGGTGGTCGCGTTCGGCGAGGTTGGGGGCCTGCTGGGCGGCCTCGGCGTACAGCCGTGCCGCCGTTGTCAGATCGCCGTCGCGCTCGTGCAGGTACGCCGCCACCGCCGTGTACCGGGGCAGTGCGTCGTCCACCGCCGCGAGTGCCTTCAGCCCGGCCCGGGGGCCGTCGGCCTCACCGACCGCCACCGCGCGGTTGAGTCGGACGACCGGGTTCCCGGTCAGGAGCGCGAGTTCGTCGTACCACTCCACGATCTGCACCCAGTCGGTCTCGGCGGCGGTCGGCGCGTCCGCGTGCAGCGCGGCGATGGCGGCCTGGGCCTGGAACTCGCCCAGTTGGTCGCGGGCCAGGGCCACCTGCAGGATCTCGACACCCTCGGCGATCGACCGGGTGTCCCAGCGTCTGCGGTCCTGCTCGGCGAGCGGGACCAGGCTGCCGTCGGGCGCGGTCCGGGCGGCGCGCCGGGCGTGGTGCAACAGCATGAGGGCGAGCAGTCCCGCCACCTCTGGGTGGTCGATCGCGGCCGAGAGCTGCCGGGTGAGCCGGATGGCCTCGGCGGCGAGGTCCACGTCACCGGAGTAGCCCTCGTTGAACACCAGGTAGAGGACGCGCAGCACGGTGGCGACGTCACCGGGTCGGTCGAGCCGCAGCCCGGACACGGTGCGCTTGGCCCGGCTGATGCGCTGCGCCATGGTCGCCTCGGGCACCAGGTAGGCGTGGGCGATCTGCCGGGTGGTCAGCCCGCCGACGGCGCGCAGCGTGAGCGCGACAGCGGACGACGGCGTCAGCGACGGGTGGGCGCACAGGAAGTAGAGCTGGAGCGTGTCGTCAACGATGGGGGCGGGCCCTGGCGCCGGCTCCTCGTCGACGAGATCCTCCCGCCGACGGCGAGCGGTGTCGGCTCGGGCCGCGTCGAGGAACCGTCGCCACGCCACAGTGGTCAGCCAGCCCAACGGGTCGCGCGGCGGGTCGGCCGGCCAGACCCGGACCGCCTCGACCAAAGCGTCCTGCACGGCGTCCTCGGCCGCCGCGAAGTCGATTCCGCGGCGGACGAGGATCCCGAGGACGCTCGGCGTGAGGCTGCGCAGCAGCGTCTCGTCCATCGGAGCCGTCACTCAGTGATGGTGGGGGGCTCGCTCAGGAACGGGCGCAGCTCCAGCCACTCGTGGATCGGCTTCCCGCCCGCCCCGGGAGCTGCCGACAGCTCCCCGGCCAGCTCGACGGCCCGGTCGTGACTGTCGACGTCGATCACCATCCAGCCGGCGATGAGATCCTTGGTCTCGGCGAACGGGCCGTCGGTGACCGGCGGGCGGCCCTCGCCGTCGTACCGGACGAACGTCCCCTCCGGGGCGAGGGCCTGGGCGTCGACGAACTCCCCGGTGCCCTCGAGTCGGGCCGCGAAGTCGCGCATGTACTGCACGTGGTCCGAGATCTCCGCCGGCGTCCACTGGTCCATCGGCACGTCGTTCACCGTGGCCGGGGTGCCCCGGTAGTGCTTGAGCAGCAGGTACTTCGCCATCGTGGTGCTCCTCGGTGCTGGCTGCGACCCATTGTGGTCGCGTTCACTGCGGGGACGAAGCCGGTAGGCGCTTCTCGACATCGCTGTCCGGTTTTTTTCCTTCCGCAGGTTAATCTCGGGTGAATCGTCCGCCGTTGGGGTACCTCGGGGGCCGCAAAACTTGATTCGTTCCAAAATAGTGAGCTAGTGTTCGTACCCGTGATGTCCGACTTCGAGGCGCAGCTGCGGGCCGTCTCGTTGCGCGTGACCCGGCCCCGGTTGGCGGTGCTCGCGGCGCTGCGCGACCACCCGCACGTCGGCACCGACGCGGTGATCGCGCTGGTCCGCGCGGAGCAGCCCACTGTCTCCCACCAGGCGGTGTACGACGTGCTGCGCGTGCTCACCGACGCCGGCCTGGTGCGGCGTATCCAGCCGGCCGGGGCGACGGCCCGCTACGAGTCCCGGATCGCGGACAACCACCACCATGTCGTGTGCCGCTCCTGCGGCGCCATCGCCGACGTCGACTGCGCCGTCGGTCACGCCCCCTGTCTCACCGCCTCGGGCGACCACGGTTTCACGGTCGACGAGGCGGAGGTCGTCTACTGGGGCACCTGCCCCGACTGCGCGACCGACCGCACGCCCCAGAGATCCGCAAGCTCGGAAGGAAGTACATGAGCGACACCCAGGACAACGGCCCCGTCAGTGCGCAGGGCGTGGACCAGAAGGCAGCGGCCGGCTGCCCGGTCGCGCACGACTCGGTGACCGCGCACGGCAGCGAGAGCGAGAACCCGGCGATCGACTCGCCGACCCCGAAGACCGGTGGTCGCCCGCGCACCAACCGGGACTGGTGGCCCAACCAGCTCGACCTGTCGGTGCTGCACGCCCACTCGTCCAAGGGCAACCCGCTGGGCGAGAACTTCAGCTACGCCAAGGAGTTCGCGAAGCTCGACGTCGAGGCCCTCAAGCGCGACATCGTCGAGGTCCTCACCACCTCGCAGGACTGGTGGCCGGCCGACTTCGGCCACTACGGCGGCCTGATGATCCGGATGAGCTGGCACGCCGCCGGCACGTACCGCATCGAGGACGGCCGCGGCGGCGCCGGCGACGGTGGGCAGCGGTTCGCCCCGCTCAACAGCTGGCCGGACAACGCCAACCTGGACAAGGCCCGCCGGCTGCTCTGGCCGGTCAAGCAGAAGTACGGCCAGCAGATCTCCTGGGCCGACCTGCTCGTGCTCGCCGGCAACGTCGCCCTGGAGTCGATGGGCTTCAAGACCTTCGGCTTCGGCTTCGGTCGCGAGGACGTCTGGGAGCCCGAGGAGATCTTCTGGGGTCCGGAGGACACCTGGCTGGGCGACGAGCGCTACGCCTCCGAGAAGGAGATGGCGGCCGGCGTCGGCTCGACCGAGATGGGGCTCATCTACGTCAACCCGGAGGGCCCGCGCGGTAACGCGGACCCGGCCGCGGCGGCGCACTTCATCCGCGAGACCTTCGGCCGGATGGCGATGAACGACG
Organism: Micromonospora sp. NPDC048842; assembly: GCF_040649935.1. Lineage (NCBI taxonomy): Bacteria > Bacillati > Actinomycetota > Actinomycetes > Micromonosporales > Micromonosporaceae > Micromonospora > Micromonospora sp. NPDC048842. The sequence goes on from NZ_JBEZGK010000010.1 coordinate 99,999, forward strand.
AGGAGACCGTCGCCCTCATCGCCGGTGGTCACACCTTCGGTAAGACCCACGGTGCCGGCGTCGCCGACAACCACGTGGGCCCGGAGCCCGAGGGCGCTGCGCTGGAGGCGCAGGGCCTGGGTTGGCTGAGCACCCACGGCAGCGGCAAGGGCGCCGACACGATCACCAGTGGTCTCGAGGTGACGTGGACCGACGTGCCGACGCAGTGGAGCAACCGCTTCTTCGAGATCCTCTTCGGCTACGAGTGGGAGCTCACCACCAGCCCTGGCGGTGCGAAGCAGTGGGTCGCCAAGGACGCCGAAGCGATCATCCCGGACGCTTTCGACGCGGCGAAGAAGCACCGGCCGACGATGCTCACGACCGACCTGTCGCTGCGCGTCGACCCGGCGTACGAGAAGATCTCCCGCCGCTTCCTGGAGAACCCAGACCAGTTCGCGCTGGCCTTCGCCAAGGCGTGGTACAAGCTGTTGCACCGCGACATGGGCCCGATCGAGCGCTTCCTCGGGCCGTGGGTGGCCGAGCCGCAGCTCTGGCAGGACCCGGTGCCGGCCGTCGACCACGAGCTGGTGGGCGACGCCGACGTCGCCGCGCTCAAGGCGAAGGTCCTGGAGTCCGGTCTCACGATCGACCAGCTGGTCTCCACCGCCTGGGCCTCTGCCGCGAGCTTCCGGCACACCGACAAGCGGGGCGGCGCCAACGGCGCGCGCATTCGCCTCGAGCCGCAGCGCAGCTGGGAGGTCAACCAGCCCGAGCAGCTGGCCACCGTCCTCACCACCCTTGAGGGCATCCAGCAGGAGTTCAACTCCGCCGGCGGGGCGAGCATCTCGCTGGCCGACCTGATCGTGCTGGCCGGTTCGGCCGCGGTGGAGAAGGCGGCGCGGGACGCCGGCGTCGAGGTGACTGTTCCGTTCCGGCCGGGCCGCACCGACGCGACCCAGGAGCAGACCGACACCGATTCCTTCCGGGTGATGGAGCCGCGCGCCGACGGTTTCCGCAACTACCTGCGCGCCGGCGAGAAGACCCAGCCGGAGGTGCTGCTCATCGACCGTGCCTACATGCTCAACCTGACCGCGCCCGAGATGACCGTCCTCATCGGCGGCCTGCGCTCCCTCGGCGCCAACGTCGGCGGCAGTCAGCACGGCGTGCTCACCGACCGGCCGGGCGTGCTCACCAACGACTTCTTCGCCAACCTGCTCTCCCCGGGCACCCGGTGGAGCGCGTCGAAGTCCGACGAGCACGTGTACGAGATCCGCGACCTGGCCACCGATGAGGTGAAGTGGACCGCCAGCGCGGTCGACCTCATCTTCGGGTCCAACTCGCAGCTGCGCGCCCTCGCCGAGGTCTACGCCAGCCAGGACGCCCGCGACAAGTTCGTTGCCGACTTCGTGGCCGCCTGGACCAAGGTCATGGAGCTCGACCGGTTCGATCTCGCCTGACAGGTACCACCGACGAGCCCCGGCCGATCCGCACGTGATCGACCGGGGCTCGTCGCCCTTTGCGTGCCGTTCGACGCGGCACCGGCGCCGTCCACCTCGATGTCACCCCGGTGCCATTCCCTTCGCGACGAATCCCATGGATGATTTTCCTGTCTCATTGATCAGCTGGCGGACGGGCCCATCCATGGCAAGGTGTTGACCCTGCCCGGGCGGCGGGCGCGGACCTAGTCACGCAGGGAGTCAACGTGGCCCATCCCGACCTGCAGGCCGAGGACGTGGACCAGCACGCCGAAAGCCCTGCGATACCCCGGCAGCGGGTGGTCCCCGCCCGGCGGTCCCGAGCGGGCGTCGCCGACACCGACACCGTCTGGCGGCCGCTGCGGATCGCGATGATCGGCCAGAAGGGGATACCGGCGACCTACGGCGGGATCGAACGGCACGTGGAGGAGATGGCCAGCCGGCTCGCCAGCTACGGCCACGAGGTCACCGTCTACTGCCGCCGGAGCTACGGCGAGACACCCGCCGACGGCTACCGGGGCGTACGGCTGCGCCAGACCCACACGATCTCGAGTAAACACCTCGACGCCATCGTGCACGCGGCGACCTCGACCATGGCGGCGGTGGCCGCGCGGCCCGACATCGTGCACTACCACGGGCTCGGGCCGGCCCTGGTCGCCCCACTTCCGCGTGCCCTGTCCCGGGCGCGCGTGGTGCTGACAGTGCACGGGCTGGACAACCAGCGGAGCAAGTGGGGGCTCGCCGCGCGGGCGGTGTTGGGCAGCGCCCACTGGTTCAGCGGGTACGTCCCGCACCAGCGGGTGGCGGTTTCCCAGGGGCTCGCCGCCCACTACGGCGTCCGGTTCGGCCGCCCGACGGCCTACATCCCGAACGGCGTGAACCCGGCCCGACCGGCGCGGACCCGTCAGATCCAGGACCGGTTCGGGCTGACCTCCGGCGGCTACCTGCTGCTGGTTGGTCGGCTGGTGCCGGAGAAGGCGGCCGACCTGCTGATCCGGGCCTTCCGCCGGACCGAGACCCCGATGCGCCTGGCGATCGTCGGCGGGTCGTCGTTCACCGACGACTTCGTGGACCGGCTGCGCCGGGAAGCCGGGACGGACGACCGGATCGTCTTCACCGGGTTCGCCTACGGCGACCTGCTCGCCGAGCTGTACGCCGGTGCCGCCGGCTTCGTGCAACCGTCCCGGTTGGAGGGACTGCCATTGACGTTGCTGGAGGCGGCCGCGTACGGGTTGCCGGTGGTCGCCAGTGACATCGCGCCGCACGTCGAGGTGCTCACGTCCGACACCGCCGGCGGGCGGTTGTTCCGTGACGGCGACGAGGACGACCTGGTCCGGGTGTTGACGTCGCTGCTCGCCGACCTGCCGGGTGAACGGGCCGGTGCGCTGGCGCTGGGCGAGCGGATCACCAGCAAATACAGCTGGGACACCGCCGCCCGCGAGTTGGAGCAGCTCTATCTCCGGCTGGCCCCGGAGCCGGGCCGCCGGGCCAGGGCACGACCCACGGGGGTCGCCGACTGACCGGACGGCGTCAGCCGGTGGGGTGTCGGATCAGCCCCCCGGGGGACGGGGCAGTCGGTGCAACGGCCCCTTCTGCCGTCGAGGTGACAGGACTAGATTGAACCGATCTTGTGCCGGGAGGACATCGGTTGGCCGCGCCCGGCAGCGGCCGGGCAGCGCCGATTCAGTTCAGTGGGATCAGTGGAACAACACACGCAGCAGGTCACTCCGCTCATGACCAAGCGGTTCGACCCGACCCGCCTGCTCACCGGCGGCGCGGCGCTGGCCGCCGCGGTCGTGGCGGTGGTCGCGGGCGTCTCGATGGCGGCCGGTGACCGCAGGGGCATGGTGCTACCACTCGCCGCGGTAGCGGGGATCGCTGTGGCCGTCCTCGCGCTGACCCGGTTCGCCGGGTACGTGCTGCTGATGCTCGCGGTGCGCTCCTGCGTCGACCTGTTCAAGCTGACCGGCCCGAGCGCAGGCCAGGCCGACTCCGCCGGAACGGCCCGGGCGGTGGACCCCTCCACGCTGCTCGCGGTGCTGTTCCTCCTCGCCGCCGGGCTCTGGCTGGCCGCACAGCTCAGCCGCCACGGGAGGCTACGCGGATCCCCGCTCAGCTGGGCCATGCTGCTCGTCGGCGCCAGCAGCGTGGTCAGCGCCCTCGGTGCCAGCCGGCCGGCGAACAGCCTGTTGGAGGCGCTGCGGATCCTCACCGTGGTGGTGATGTTCGTGGTGCTGGAACAGCTCATGCCGGACACCGCGGCGATCCGCCGGGTCCTGCTCGCCTGCTACGCCTCCCTGGTGCTGGCGCTGGGCTACACCGTCGTGCTGTCGCTGCTCGGCAATCCGCCGGCCGAGGTGAAGGGTGACTTCACCCGGATCAGCGGCACGTTCAGCCAGTCGACCACGTTCGGCCGCTACCTGATGTTCATGGTGATCTTCGGGTTCGCGGTGTACCGCTTCCTGGATCGTCGACTGCGGGTGTCCCTCGCGGTGCTGCTCGCCCTCTCACTGCTGTTCCTGCTGCTCACCAACACCCGCAGCGCCCTGCTCGGCGCGGCGATCGGCCTGGTGGTGGTCGCGGCGCTGCATCGCAGCAAGCGGATGCTGGTCACCCTCTGCGTGGTGGCGGTTGCCGGGGTGGCACTGGTGCCCGCCGTCGGCGAACGCTTCGCCCAACTCGGTACGTCCCGCGCGGTCGGCGGAGACCCGACCGGAAACACCCTGGCCTGGCGGATCGGCTACTGGACCGAGATCGTCACGCTCGCCGACCGGAACCCGGTGACCGGCATCGGACCCAACATGACCCAGCGTGAGACCGACGAGGCGAAGAAGCCGCACAACGACTTCCTGCGGGCGTACGTGGAGACCGGGCTGCTCGGTCTCGGGGCGTACCTGCTGATGCTGTTCGCCTTCCTGCACACCGCCCGGACCGCGCTGCGGCGCGCGCCTCCGGGCAGCTTCGAGCGCGGCGTCGCGGTCGGGTTCACCGGCTGCGCCGCCGCGTTCGTGGCGGTCAGCGCCGCCTCCAACGTCATTTCCAACGTGGTCACCCTCTGGTACTTCGTCGCGTTCGCCGCGGCGGCCAGCGTGATCGCCCGCCAACCGGCTCCGAACCTGACCGGCGAGCAGCCACGAGGCACGTCCGTCCCGGTTTGACTGAACGACAGCATTGGGGAAAAAGTGGAGATCGTCGACTACCTGCGGGTCGCCCGGCGGCGCCTCTGGGTACTCGTGGGTGTGCCGGTGCTCGCCACCGGCGCCGCGGCCGCCATCGTCCTGCTCGCGCCACAGCAGTTCAGCGGGACCGCGTACGTGGCGGCGCCGGCGCTGGTGGGCGGCGCGGCCGGGACGCAGTACACCGGTACTCAGGCGGCGAACCAGTTCGTCGCGGCGTTCGGCGCGGCGGTCACCTCGCCCCGCGTTCTCGCCGACGTGGCCGCTGACACCGGGGTGCCGCCGGAGCGGTTGCGCGACGGGCTCGCCATCACCCAGGTCGGCGCGAGCAGCCAGTTGGAGGTGACGTACACCGCTGGTGACCGGGCGACCGTCGCGCCGGTGCTGACCGCTACCACCACCCGGGCGCTGGCCTTCCTCTTCTCCTCCCAGGTCGGCATCGCCACCGGTGAGGTCGAGGCGGCCAACGCCGACGTCACGGCGGCGACCAAGGCGATCGGCGAGTGGGAGAAGGCGAACAAGGTCTCCCAGCCGGACCGGATCTACCAGGCCACGCTGGGCGAGCTGACCAGCCTGCGCCAACAGCAGCTCTCCATGCAGGCGGTCGGCAACGGCCGAGGCGTCGACGCGGCGACCGCCGCGATCACCGCCGCCCAGAAGAAGCTCGACGAGCTGGGGCCGAAGCTCCCCGACTACCAGGCCCTGCTCGCCCAGCGGGACGCGGCGACCAACGCCCTGTCCCAGGCGCGGGAAGGGTTGCAGGCGGCGCGGGCCCAGGCCCAGGCGGCCGATCCGAAGCAGGTGACAAGCATCGGCGAGGCGCACGAGGTGAGCCGGATGACGGAGCTGGTGCGCACCGCCCTGCCGGTGGGCGGTGCGGGTCTGCTGCTCGGGGTGCTGCTGGTGGGCGTACTCGAACTGCTCTCCCGAGGTCGTGCCGCCGCCCGGCCGGTGGCCCCGGCGGCGACCACCGCGGCCCCCTCGGCGCCGGCGGAGACCGTGACCGCGGCACGGCCGTGACCGTCGGCGAACGGGCCGCCGGGTGCGCGAGGTGACCGGGCGGTCGCCGGCCGCGCCGGAGGCCGGCGACCGGCAGGTACGCGGCATGGCCCGCGGCGGTGTGCTGAACCTGGGCGGCGCCGTGCTCAGCCAGGTGGCGCTCTTCCTGGTCATGCTGCTGCTGGCCCGGGTCCTGGGTGTACGCGAACTCGGCCGGTACGCCCAGGTCTACGCCGTGCTGTCGCTGCTGGGGCTGCTCTCGCTCTCCGGTTTCCGGGCCGGGCTGACCCGCTTCGTGGCGGTGCACCTCGCCGACGACGAGCCGGCCGCCCTCCGGGGCGCGATCCGGCTCGGGCTCGGCATCTCGGCAGTGGCGTCCACAGTGATCGCCCTCGCTCTGGCGGTCGGCGCGCCGTGGCTCGCCGACGCGCTGCACGACCCGCAGCTCACCACCGGGCTGCGGTTGGCGGCGCTCTGCCTGCCTGCCACCACCGTCTGCGAGGCCGCGCTCGCGGCCACCCGGGGGTGGCGCACGCAACGGGCCTACGCGCTCATCGGCCAGGTCTACGAGCCGGCCGCCCGGCTGGTGCTCACCGCGCTGGCGCTCGCCCTCGGAGCGGGCCTGACCGGCGCGTTCTGGGCGCTGGTGGCGGCGAGCTGGAGCGCGGCCGGGCTCGCCCTGGTGGCGCTCGCCCGGATGGTGCGCCGGGTGCCCGCCGCCCGGCCCGCGTACCGGCCGGGCGAGCTGTTCCGGTTCTCCACTGTCAGCTGGGTCTCCTCGCTGTCGTCCACCGGGCTGATCTGGGTGGACGCGCTGCTGCTCGGCTTCTTCGACTACGGCCCCGACGCGATCGGCGTCTACCACGTGGCGACCCGGCTGGTCACCATCGCGGTGTTCGTGCTGGCGCCGGTGAACGCCTCGTTCGGTCCGCACCTGGCGCACCTCTACCACCAGGGTCGACTGGACGAGGTCCGCCGGATCTACCGGGTCGCCACCGGTTGGGTGCTCCGGCTGTCGTTGCCGGCCTTCGTGGCGTTGCTGGTCTTCCCGGAGCAGTTGCTGCGCCTGGTCGGCGGGCCGGGCCTGGCCGGCGGTGCGGCGGTGACTGTGGTGCTGGCGCTCGGCCAACTCGTCAACGCCGCCACCGGGCCCTGCGGGACGCTGCTGAACATGTCCGGCCGGGTCTCGGTCAACATGCTGGACAACCTCGCGGCCCTGCTGCTCAACGTCCTGCTCAACCTGTGGCTCATCCCGGCGTACGGCATTCTCGGCGCGGCGGTGGCCTGGGCGGTGTCGTTGGCGGCGGTGAACGTCGCCCGGGTCTGGCAGGTGCGCGCGCAGGTGCACACCGTGCCGGTGACGGCGGGCATGGTGAAGGGCCTGATCGCCGCGCTGGCCGCGATGGGCGTCGGGTTCGGTGTGCGGTGGTTGGTCGGAGGCGGGACCGCGCAGCTCGCTGTGGGTCTGGCCGCGATCGTGGCGGCGTACCTCGCCGTGGTGCTCGCCCTCGGGCTCAGTCGGGAGGACGTCATGGTGTTGCGCTCGGTGACCCGCCGAGGCGGTCGACGTGCCGCCGCCGACCCCGGCCCCGCGGTCGAGGTCGGCTCGTGACCGGCGTCGTGCGGCGTCAGGTCACCGACCGGCTGCGCCGGGGGGTACGCGGGGCGCGGGCGTGGGGACGCGCGGCCCGGCCGGGACAGCCCGGTCCGTTGCCCGACTACCTGGTGATCGGCGCACAGCGCTGTGGCACCACGTCGCTGTACCACCACCTCGCCGCGCATCCCCAGGTCCGGGTGGCCAGCGGCAAGGAGTTGCAGTACTTCAGCGTCCACCACGGTCGGGGGGTGCGGTGGTACCGGGGGCACTTCCCGCGCCTCGCCCCGGGTGAGCGCACGTTCGAGGCGAGCCCCTACTACCTGTTCCACCCGAGCGTGCCGGCCCGGGTCGCGGCGACACTGCCGCAGGCCCGATTCGTCGCACTGCTGCGCGATCCGGTGCAGCGGGCCTACTCGCACTACCTGCACACCCGCTCGTACGGCATCGAGCCGCTGTCCTTCGCCGACGCGCTCGACGCGGAGGAGGAGCGGCTGGCCCGGGCAACACGCGGCGGCCCGGACAGCGCCGCCGCGCACCGGGCGTTGCGAAACTATTCGTACGCGGCCCGGGGTCGCTACGCCGAGCAGTTGGAGCGGTGGTTCGCGCAGGTCCCGCGAGAGCGGATCCACGTCGCCCGGACCGAAGACCTGCACACCGACCCGGCCGGCACGTACGGTGACATGCTGCGCTTCCTCGGCCTGCCGGCCTTCACTCCCGAGGCGTTCACCCGGCACACCCGTCGCGTCGACAACGGCGCCTCCCAGCTGACCCCGGCTCTGCGCGAGCGACTCGACGCGTACTTCGCGCCGCACAACGCCCGCCTGACCGCCCTGCTCGACTGGCCCGAAACCTGGCCGGCCCGTTAGCGGACGGTGGCGAGGATCCGGTCCACCGGCTGGTCGGCGCGGAGCAGGACGGGGACGTCGGTCACTGTGGTGCCGTCACCGGCCGCGCCCAGCGGGGAACCCACCACCCCGGTCCTTCCGCCCGGTGTCGCCGGCACTGTCACCGGCGTTTTCGACGCCGACCAGAGCACCAGCGTGCTCGACCCGCCCCGGACGAACGCGACCCCGTGCAGCCTGCCGGCCACCGGGGCGGGCAGCGGGGTGACTGTGGCGTCCCGGGCCGCGTCGGCCAGGGCGGCCAGCATCCGGCCGGCGTCCCGTTCGGCGCCGTCCGGTTCGAGCAGGCCGTAGCGGACCTCGCTGCCGGCGGCGTTGTTCGGGTTGTACGCCAACGGCAGCCAACTGACCTCACCGATCCCGCCCGCGACCAGCAGGGTGACCGTCTTGACCATCTCCGCCGCCCGGCTGGCCGGGTCACCATCGCCGTCGCGCCAGAACTGCCCGACCTCCCACGCCTGGATCGGCATACCCGGCGGTGTGGTGGCGCGCAGGTAGTCCAGCAGCGGGGCCACCCCGCTGAAGTGCTCGTAGAAGTGCACCTGCCGGACATCGACGGTGCGGTCGGTCAGCAGCGACTCGGTCACCGCCAGGAAGCGCAGGCTGCGGCTGTTGGTCTCGGTGCCGAGCGCCCGGCGCAGTTGCGCCTCCCCGGTCACCGCCGGGATCTGCTGCCCCCGGGTGCCGACCCGACGCTGGAAGTACGCCTGGTAGGCGGCGATGGCCTCGGGCATCCGACCGGCGCGCACCAGCCGGTCGGCGACACCCATGCCGTACGCGACGCTGCTGATGCCGGAGTCGACCACCAGCGCCTTCGGGTCGGTCGCGCGGATCGTCTCGGCGGCGGCCCGGACCAGCCGCGCGTACTCCTCGGGACTGCCGGCCCAGTAGCTCGGCGCGTTCACCTCGTTCTCGATGGCGTACTCCCGCACCCCGTACGGGCCGTAGCGCTGCACCACCGAGCGGACGAACCGCTGGTACGCGCCGAGGTCGGTGGGCATCGCCGACTCGGTCTTCTTCGCCGCGCCCCGGGTGTAGCGGGCGGTGCCACCGGTCGCCCAGCACACGCCAGTGCGGATCTTCAGGTGCAGTGTGATGCCCAGCTCCCGGCTGCGCGAGGCGATCTCGTCAAGCCCGGCCCAGTCGGCCTGCCCCGAGGTCCGTTCGATCTCGCACCAGGAGATCTCCTCGTACGTGGCGGAACCGGCGAGCCGGCGCAGGTACGGCCCGAACTGCTGGTACCGCGACCAGTCCCAGTGCGCGCCGAACGGGTTGCTCACCCCGCCGACGGTGCTGGTGGCCTCGGGTGCCGCCGTCGTGGAGGGGGTGGCGGCCGGCGGCGGATCGTCGCCGCCGGCGGTGCAGCCGGCGGTGAGCAGGAGCGTGACGGCGACGGCGGTGGCGACCGCGCGCAGCCGGCCGGGGCGGGTCACCGGTAGCCCAGCGCGCGCAGGGTCGGACCGGAGAACACCCAGACCAGCAGGCGGAGGAACGGGTCGAGTTCGCGACGGTAGCTGCCCACCCGGGAGCCGTAGATCGAGGCGGTGTCGTCCACCGCCGCGCGTCGTCGCTCCGCCTCGGTGGTGTACTTCTGGGCCACGTCGTGCTGCTTGCTGTCGTAGTCGAGGATGCCGTCCTCCCAGGGCTCGCCGAGGAACTCGAAGAGACCCCGCATCGTCTTCTCCGGTTCGCTGACCGCCTGCTCGTACCGCAGCTCGTAGTAGCGGTCCGCCGGCAGGGTCGCGCCGACGGCCCGCGCGGCGCGGATGTAGCGCGGCCACTTCACCACGCACTTGACAGCGGACCAGTAGCCGAACCGTTTGCGGTGCGAAACCACCACGTCGCGTCCGTCCCGGATGAGGTGCACGATCTGGGCGTCCGGGAAGACCTCGGTGACGAAGTCGAGCGACATCGCGTACAGCGGGGTCTTGTCGGCCCACCGGGTCTTGCCCCGCGCGGCGGCGTAGTCGGCGTGCACACCGCCGAAGAAGTCCCGGATCCGGCGCAGCCAGTCCTCGCGCGGAAAACCGAAGCGGGCCAGTCGTTCCCAGTCCCGGCCGACGATCCGTCGCAGGTCCGGCAGGAACCGGGTCTCCGGGCCGCAGCTGATCCGCGAGTGCGAGTCCAGGACGAGGCGCACCATCGTGGTGCCCGACCGCTGGCAGCCGACCAGGAAGATCGGCGCGGTACTGGTTCGGCTCTCAGCCACTGTCGACCGCCTTCGTCGTCTCGGATCGGGCGCCGGCCGCGGCGCTGTCGAGCCGGTCGGTCAGCTCGTCGCAGCGGGCCCGGACGCCGCTGTCGATCGGTAGCCGTCGGTGGCCCGCCGCGCCGTGCGACGCGCGTGGGGCGATGTGCGCGTGCAACCGGGGATGGTAGGGAAAGTCGAGGAAGGCGCAGAGCCGTCGGAGCTGCGCGGCAGGCTCCGCGACCAGGCTTTCGTAGCGGCAGAGCAGCACGTCGGCCCGCCGGCCCAGGCCGAGCTGGAAGAACAGCGAGTTGCGGACGTACCAGAACAGGGCCGCGCCGCTGTGCGGATCCAACCGTTGCGGGTCGTGGGCCCGGATCAGCTCGACGGTGTCGGCGTCGAGGCGCTGCCCCTGCCACCGGCGGCCGATGCTGCCGTCGGCGATCGCGCGCAGGGCCCGAAGGTTCGCGTCACCGAACTTGGCGACCTCGGAGCGGGCCCGGTCGTCGACGTCGCGGTAGACCCAGAGCGCCCGCCCGGGTGTCAGCCCCGGCAGGGCCAGCAGCTCGTCCACGCGGTGGCTCTCGCAGAGCGGTTTGACCAGGACGTACGCGTGTCGGCTGCGGTGGAGGGTGGCCGTCAGCACCGGGTCGGGGCGCAGTTGGAAGCGGTGGAAGACGGTGCTGTCGTTCTCGTTGCGGACCTCGACCTCGGGCGCGGCGTCCAGGCCACGGACCAGCATGTTCGTGCCGGAGCGTTGCAGCCCGACCAGGTAGACAGGCATCGCCGAGCCGGGGGTCCTGCCGGCCCGCCGCCGCCAGCGTCGCTTCGCCAGGGCGGTGCCGATCCGGTCGACCGGGTTGAGGCGGTCCTCCTCGATCAGCCGTCCGATCCCCTCGGTACGCGCCCAGCGCAGATGCCGCCGGACCCGCCGCGCGGTGTACGCGAGCGCGGAGACCTCGTCGTCGGCTGCCACGGTCCTCCTCGTCGGACACCGGCCCGGCCCTACATCTGAGCGGGTGCGACCGGCGGCAGCCAGGCTATCTGGAGATCACGGCGGGAGGCCAGGCCGCGGACCGCACGGGCAGACGAAGATCACCCGTTCAGCCACATGGCAAACGTGAACTGGACTCGCCGACCAGCCCTGCATACCGTGGGCCCTGGCCGGGGCGGGCAGACCCCGGTCATCACCTCCGGGCCCGGTTCGCCCGATCGACGTGAGCAGGGCGAGTCGATGCGCGTGCTGCATGTGAACAAGTTCCTCTACCGCCGTGGCGGCGCGGAGGGGTATCTGCTCGATCTCGCCGACCTGCAACGGGTTGCCGGCGACACTGTCGCCTACTTCGGCATGAGCCACCCGGAGAACGAGTCACCCCTGCCGTACGCGGCGCGGTTCCCGTCCGAAGTGGAGTTGGAGCCGGCGCCGAGCGGGATGCGGCCCCGCGCGGTGGCAGTCGGCCGGATGCTGTGGTCACCGACGAGCCGCCGCGGGCTGGCCCGGGTGATCGACGAGTTTCGGCCGGACGTGCTGCACCTGCACAACATCTACCACCAGCTCTCCCCGTCGGTGCTCGCCGCGGCCCGCGCCGCCGGTGTGCCGTGCGTGCTGACGATGCACGACTACAAGCTCGCCTGCCCGAGCTACCAACTGCTGGACCGTGGTCGCCCCTGCCAGGCGTGCGTCACCGGTGGCCCGTTGCAGGCGGCTCGTCGCCGCTGCAAGGACGGATCGCTGTCGCGCAGTGGCCTGCTCGCCGTCGAGTCCTGGCTGCACAGGCAGTTCGACGCGTACGACCCGGTGCAGCTCTTCGTGAGCCCGAGCGGGTTCCTGGCCGACGTGATGCGCCGCGCTGGCGTCTACCCGGACCGGCTGCGGGTGGTCAATCACTTCGTCGACCTGACCGGCGTCGCGGCCAAGCAGACACCCGGCGGCGGCGTCGTCTTCGCCGGCCGGCTGGCACCGGAGAAGGGCGTCGACGTGCTGATCGAGGCGGCCGCCGCGCTGCCGGACGGGGTCAGCGTGGACATCGCCGGAGACGGCCCGGCCCGCCCGGAGTTGGAGGCGCTCGCCGCGCGGCGGGTGCCCGGCCGGGTCCGGTTCCACGGCCGTCTCGACAAGCCGCGCCTGCACGAGCTGATCCGGTCGGCGGCGGTGGTCGCCGTCCCGTCCCGGTGGCACGAGAACCAACCGATGGCGGTGCTGGAGGCGTTCGCCTGTGGTGTGCCGGTGGTCGCCACCGACCTGGGCGGTCTTCCCGAACTGGTCGAGCCCGAGGTGGATGGCCGCGTCGTCGTCGCCGATGCGCCGACGGCCCTCGGCGACGCGCTCAACGACCTCCTGGCCGACCCGGAGCGGGCGTACCGGATGGGCCGGGCGGGCCGGGCGAAGATTGCCGCCCAGTTCGCTCCGGACCGGCACCTGGACCGGATCCGTGGGCTGTACGCGGAGGCCGCCGAGGCGTTGCCCTCGCGGCAGCGGGCCGGCCGGGCCGCCGCCGGTGGGGGAGCGGCCCGGTGAGCCCGGTACGAGTGCTCTACCTCGCCGGCAGTGGTCGCAGTGGCAGCACTCTGGTGACCACGGTCCTGGGACAGTTGCCGGGCTTCTTCGCGGCGGGCGAGCTGCGCTACCTGTGGCGGCGCGGCATCCTGGAGAACCGGCAGTGCGGCTGCGGTTCCCCGGTGGCCGACTGCCCGCTCTGGTCCCGCGTGCGCGCCGACCTGACCGACGCCGACCCGGCCGGGATCGCCGCCCGGTTGGCCCAGCGGCTGCGGCTGCGCGGACTGCCCGCACTGCTGCGCCGCGAGCGTCGGGGGCAGCCGCCGGTCGCGGGCCACCCCGACGACACCCAGCTGGCCCGGCTCTACGCCTCGATCGCCGAGCACGCCCTGGGCGGCCGGCCGGACGGCGTCATCGTCGACTCGTCCAAGCTGCCGCCGTACGGGGCCCTGCTCGGCAGCCTGCCCGGCATCGACCTGTACGTCCTGCACGTGGTGCGCGACCCGCGCGCCACCGCGTACTCCTGGCGTCGCCGACGCCCGCTGGACGGGCGCGCCGACGATGAGCTGATGAGCCGGCCACCGGTCGGCAAGGCCGCGCTGCTCTGGCTGGTCTGGAACACCGCCACCGTTCGACTGTGGGGCGGCCGTCGCCGTGCGCCGGGCCGCTACCTGCGGGTGCGGTACGAGGACTTCGTGGCCGATCCGGCCGGCGCCACCGCCCGGATCGCCGGCTTCGTCGGCGCGACCCCCGACGAGCTTCCGTTTCCGACACCGGCCACGGTGCGGCTCGCCCCCACCCACTCGGTGGCCGGCAATCCGTCGCGGCACCGCACCGGACTGGTCGACGTGGTCGCCGACACCGAGTGGCTGACCGGGCTGCCCACCCGCGCGTACGCCGTGGTGACCGGGCTGACCGCCGTGGCCCTGACCCGGTTCGGCTACCCGTTGCGCCGCCCGACGGTCACCTCTCCCGCCGCCCGCCTCGCCGCGGACCCGGCCGTCCCCCCACCCGCCACCCGGCAGGAAGGCTGAACGATGCTCTCACTGGTGGTGGGCACCGGTCGTTGCGGTTCGACACTGGTCCAGGAGTTGCTCTCCCGGCATCCCGCTGTCGGCTTCGTCTCCGGCCTGGACGACAAACTGGCCCGGCTCAACCCCAAGGGCAGGTTCAACGGCGCGCTCTACCGGCGTTCGGCGCCGCGCCCGGCGGGCATGACCTCGCTGCGACACAGTCGACGACTGCTGGAGCGGGGCCGACTAAGGGTGGCGCCGTCGGAGGCCTACCACCTGCTCGACCGGCAGGTGCTTGCCGGCTTCTCCCGACCGTGTCGGGACCTGGTGGCCGAGGACCTGACCCCGTTTGTGGCCCGGCGGCTGCGGGCCTTCTTCGACGAGCGCATCGCACGGCAGGGCTGCCAGCAGTTGGTGCAGCACGTCACCGGGTGGCCACGAACCGGTCTGCTGCACGCCGCGTACCCGGAGCTGCGGGTGGTCAACGTGGTGCGCGACGGCCGAGCGGTGGCCAATTCGTGGCTCCAGATGGGCTGGTGGGACGGGTGGCGCGGGCCGGACAACTGGATCTACGGCCCGCTGCCGTCCGACCTGCGCGAGGAGTGGGCGGAGTCCGGTCGTTCCTTCCAGGTGCTCGCCGCGCTGGGCTGGAAGATGCTGATGGACGCCTTCGCGCAGGCCCGGCTGCGTCACCCGGCCGACCAGTGGCTGGACGTGCGCTACGAGGACCTGGTCGAGCAGCCGCGCGAGCAGGTCGGCCGGATGCTCGACTTCCTCGGGCTGAGCTGGTCGACAGCCTTCGAGAAGGGCTTCTCCCGGTACGACTTCACTGTCGGCCGGGCGGAGGCGTACCGGGACGAGCTCAGCCAGGCGCAGCTCGCCGCTATCGAACGGGTGCTGGAGAAGCCGCTGGCCGAGTGGGGCTACCCGGCCTACGGCACGCTGCAGGAGTAGAGCACAGCCGTCAGCATGCTGACCGTGCCGGTGACCGGGGTCGACGTCCAGCCGCCCGGGCCGTTCGCCACCAGGTTGAAGGTGCCGCTTCCGATGGACAGCAGCGCCCCGGAGAGGGTGATCGAGGTGGCGCTGGGGCCGAGAGTTCCGCCGCCGGTGAAGCCGCCCGACAGCGACCAGGTGAAGCCGCTGCGCGTCAGGCCGCCGACCGGCAGGGTCCAGGTGAAGGTCGGCGGGGTGAGCAGACCCGCGGTGCACTGCAGGTTGGTCGGTGGGTTGACAGTGCCGGCCTGCAGCGAGCCGCGGCCGTACTCGGTGTCGGTCCAGGCGGCCAGCGTCGACTGCGGCGGTGGGAGCACGACGGCGGTGCCGGCGAGCAGCAGGGCCGTGGCACCAGCGAGCCAGCGCCGCCGGACGTGACCGGTTCGCTGCGGGGCCGGCAGAGCGCGGATGCGTGCACGTCTCACGGCCGCCCCACAGGGATGCGGTGCCGGCGCGCGGCGCGCACGAGCAGCAGACCGGTGAAGAGCGCACCGCCTCCGGCCAGCACCGGTGTCCACAGGTTGGTTCCGGTGCGCGGCAGCGGGCCGACAGTGCCGCCCGCCGATGCGCTGTCACCGAACCCGGTCGCGGTGACGACCAGGTCCGCCGACCCTGAGGCCACCGAGTTGGCGAGCAGGCTCGCGGTGACGAGCACCCAACGCTGCTGGTCGGCGCGCATCGAGCTGATGGTGATCGGGTGTGCGGTCAGTCTGGCGGCAGGACCGTCGGCGAGGACCTGCTCACCCTGGCCGGTGGGGCAGGCGCCCTTCACCCACCGGATGGCGCAGACGGCGACCTTCACCTGGAGTCCGTCCGGTCGGACGGTGAGGGGGCCCAACGCCGAGAGCGAGATGGTCACCTCACCGGGCTGCCTCGCGTGTGCCGATACGCCCACCTGCCAGGGCACTGGCTGGTCCGGCGCCAGGTTCGTCATGCGATCGTTGTCGCCGATCGAGACCAGCGTGAGGTACCTGCTCCGGATGACCTCCTCGGTGGTGTCCGCACGGGCCTGGCCCGGCGTCGCCAGGACCGCGGCGGCGACGCCCGGCAGTACCGCCAGCACCACCAACATGCGCCCCAGCGTCGAGTCGCCGTGCGCTCCCGGAACGCTCGGCTGGGTGCCGATCTCCGGCACTGCCCCCGCGTCGTCCGGCACCGCCGAATCCGGTCGCCGGCGTCGCCGGGTCCCCTGCTCGCCCCCGCGAGGCCAGAACGCCCACGTGACGATCGCGGCGGCCCCGATCGTGATCAGACTCGTGGCATACACGTTCGACACGGCTCGCACCGCGTACCCGAGCCTGGGCACCGACCACTCCACGAGCCGTACGTGGCTCACCGCGTGCGGTGCGGCGTCGTTGGTCGCGTTCGCGTCCCCCCGCAGGGTGAGCAGGCGGGTGGGCCCGCCGCCGTTGGCGATGTCGACGACCCGGTGGGTGATCGGTGCCAGCGGCGCGCGGTCGACGGTGACGACGTCTCCCACGTGGACCTCGGACGCGGGGATCTCCCGCACCACGGCCAGTGACCCGGCGGGGATGGTCGGGCCCATCGACCCGGTCTTGAACAGGATGAGCGAGATGTCGAAGAAGAACGCCAGCGGGACGAGGACGACGCAGGCCGTCCCACCGACGGCGAGCACTGTCAGCACCAGGTCGCCGACCCGGGCGAGGGTGCCGTGCCGTCGACGTTCGCGTCCCACCATCTGCAGATCCTTTACGTAGACGTGGCAGTGAATACCCAGGTGACGATCCCGGTCGTGCCCTGGTACGCGTTGCTGGCGCCGGCCTGGACCCGGACCTCGAAGCAGAACCGCAGCTGCGGCGTCGCGCCGCTCGGCACGGTGATGGGGGACGAGACCGGCGAGCCGGGAACCGCGGTGATGGCGGAGTATCCGGGCCCGACGATCCAGGTGGGTGAACCGGAGAAGGCGGCGGCGGCACACGTGGTGCTGGTGGTGGCGGTCCGCACCGCCCGGTACTCGAGCGCGGGCAACAGGGCGCCGGAGTTGTTCGACGAACTCGTCAGCGCGACAGTGCCCCCGACATTCGTCGTCGAGGTCGTCCGGATGTCCATGAAGGCGTAGAACGACACCGAGGGGGACATCGCCGTCGCGTTGAACGCCAGCGCCGCGGCGTTCGCCACCGGGGTATGGCTGGCCCAGGTACTGGAGGCGGTCTGCGATTCGGTGCCGAAGACGCTCGCGCCGAACGACCCGGTGCCGTACTCGCTGTCGGTCCACGCGGCGAGCGTGGACGTCGTCCCCAGGCCGAGAACGAGGGCGCCAGCGAGTACGGCACGGGTCCGGCGAAGCCGTGGTGTTCCGGCCGGCGTCCGACGGTTGACCACGGCCACCACCTAGACGGACTCGGCCAGGAGCTGCCAGGTTTCCGTGACCGACGTGCCCTGCACCAGAGTGCCCCCCGCCGTGACGACGAAGCAGAGGTTCACCGCGGCGCCCGGAGTCGTGGGAGGGGTGCCCTGCGTCAGGTTGAACGGCACCGCGCCGGCCACCGAGTTGAGCGGAGTGCCCTGCGCCACGATCCAGGTCGGGGTGGTGGGTGTCGCGCTGCAGTCGGCGAAGGCCGGGACGGTCGCGATCCCGTAGGTGAGGCCGACGAAGGCGGGTGGAGCGGGGGTCGCTGACGCCACAGTGACTGTCGCGTCGTACGTCGTGGCGGCGGTCAGGCGGACGGCGAACGGTGCCGCGACCACGTCACCGGGGCTGATGTCGTCGAAGCCGGTGCTGAAGGTCAACGCTGCCGCCGTGCCGGCGGTGTTGTGCTCGGCGTAGGTGGTGCCGTTGGTGCTGCCCTCCATGCTGAAGGTGCCCGCCGTGAACGTGCCGGTGGCGTACTCCGAGTCGTTCCAGGCGGCGAGGGTGATCGTGGCACCGAGGCCGAGGACGATTCCTCCGGCCAGGATGGCTTTCAGCTTGCGGCGGCGGCCTCGACTGCTCGGTTTCTCCACTGCCGTCCCTGTCGGTTCATTCAATGTGTCCTCCTCGGTGCTACGCGGGTGGTTGTCGTGGGCCGGTGCCAGCGGCGCAAGGATCACAATAAGCACCAGACCCTGACAAAAAGCCCAAAGCACTCAAGTCGTCACAGGAGGGCCCATGCGGGCAGCGGGCCCGCCGGTCGGCACTATCGACGGACGTCACGGGGCCGGTTAATCTTTGGCCCCACACCATCGATGTGAGGAGATGCGATGGCGCGCCGTACCGGCCGACCCTCCTACCAGCTGGACAAGGCCGACGTGCGCCGCCAGCGAACAGTGCGCTCGGTAGCCGTCGCGGGGGTGATCGCACTGGTCACCGCGCTGCTCGGTGGGTTGATCGGCTACCAGTTGGGCCGTCCGGACGCCACCGAGGCGACCATCGCGAGCATCAAGCAGGACGAGGCGAAGCGGGACGCTCAGCAGATCGTGGAGCTGATCGAGACGGCCCGGCGGGTCCGCGACCAGGTCGCCCCGGTACTGACCGCCATCAAGACGGAGACGACCGGCGGACGTGCGCCGGATCCGGCGAAGGCACGCCAGTGGCAGGAGGCCATGCGCCAGGCGGCCGAGCCGTTCGCCGACCCGCCGTCGGGGACCACCGCCACCAACGTGGCGCGCGGAGGATTGCGCGGAGCTGTCCAGCAGGCGTCGCTGGCCGTCGACGCCTACGCTCTGGCGGCCGGCGTTCCGGCCGCGCAACGGGCGGCCCTGCTGGACGTCACCGCGCGGCAGGCGGCCGAGGCCGCGACGATCTGGTCGGTCGCGGCGACCCAGCTCGATCAGATCAGCGTCGATTCCGGCCAGGGCCATCAGCACGTGTTCCTGGACACAGACCCCCACGAAGGGGCCCTCACCCCGGACGGGGCGGCCGAGGGAACCGGTGGCTGAGGCACTTTGCGGGGCAAGTGTCGGGTTTGCCGGCGGAGGTGGCCGGGCGGGGTCGACCGAGCGGTCACGGTGTGATCTGGGGGCGACGCGCCGAATCGGGTACGGTCGCTTATCGCAAAGTCTATGAACCAGATTGGCTTTCTGTGCAAGGGAAGCCGAATCGGAGGGACACAGCCGTGAGGTTCCCCAGTGCCGTCCGTCAGGCCGGCCTCGTCGTGGCCGTCGCCGCCCTCGCGCTGACCGCCGGTTGCGCGAAGAAGGACGACAGCGAGGTCCAGGCGAGCGGCGTCAAGCTGGTCGCGGCGGGCAAGCTGACCGTCTGCACCCACCTGCCGTACCCGCCGTTCCAGTCCAAGGACGCCAGCGGCAAGGTGACCGGCTTCGACGTCGAGATCATGGACCTGGTCGCCAAGGAGCTCGGCGTCGAGCAGACGATCATCGACACCCCGTTCGAGGGGATCAAGTCCGGCCAGGACCTCAACACCGGCAAGTGCGACGCGGCAGCCGCCGGCATGACCATCACCGAGGAGCGGCGGAAGGTCGTCGACTTCTCCGACCCCTACTTCGACGCCACGCAGGCGATGCTGGTGAAGACCGGCAAGACGTACAAGTCGCTCGACGACCTCAAGGGCAAGAACCTCGGCGTCCAGGCGGCCACCACGGGTCGTGACTACGCCAAGAAGCTCGAGGCGGAGAAGGGCCTGAAGCTCGTCGAGTTCGAGGACCTCGCCGCCCTCCAGCAGGCGGTCGCCAACGGCCAGGTCGAGGCCGGCATCAACGACCTGCCGGTCTGGACCGAGTACCTGAAGAAGAACCCGGGCGGGTTCGAGGTGGCCGCCGAGTTCGACACCGGCGAGCAGTACGGCTTCCCCGTGAAGAAGGACGCCAACCCGGAGTTGCTCAAGAAGATCAACGAGGTGCTGGCCAAGGCCAAGCAGGACGGCACGTACAACACGATCTACGAGAAGTGGATCGGTAAGCAGCCGAGCGCCTGAGCCGCGTAGCGGCCGAGCGCCGCGTAGTACCGGAGGGCGCGCGTCCCGCGCGCCCTCCGACGTCGGTAACCTCCGGGAAGGCAACGAGCGAACGTGAAGCTGCGACGCCGCCAGCGGGAGCGGCTGTCCCTCGGGCTCCAGTACCTGGTCTTCATCGCCATCATCGCCACGGTGCTCGTCGCCGCGGACTGGGACAGGCTGGCCGACGCGTTCTTCCGCGTCGACATCATCAAGTCGATGTTCCCGACGATCATCACCGTCGCGCTGCGCAACACCATCCTCTACACGCTGGGCGCGTTCGCCTTCGGCCTCGTGTTCGGCACCATCCTGGCGCTGATGCGCCTGTCCCGGGTGGCGCCGTACCGCTGGGTGGCGACGGCGTACATCGAGCTGTTCCGGGGTCTGCCCGCGCTGCTGGTGCTCTTCCTGGTCGGGTACGGCATCCCCATCGCCTTTCCGGAGCGCGAGATTCCGGGCGGAGTGTTCGGTTCGATAGCGATCGGCCTCGGGTTGACCGCCGCGGCGTACATGGCGGAGACGATCCGGGCCGGCATCCAGGCCGTGCCGAAGGGGCAGATGGAGGCGGCGCGGACCCTCGGCATGTCGCACTTCACCGCCATGCGGACGATCGTCATCCCGCAGGCGTTCCGGATCGTGATCCCGCCGCTGACGAACGAGCTCATCCTGCTCACCAAGGACTCGTCGTTGGCCTACGTGCTCGGGGTGACGGCGCAGACGATCGAGATCACCAAGTTCGGTCGGGACATGCTCAACGACCGGGTGAACGCGACCCCGCTGCTGGTGGCCGGCCTCGCCTACCTGGTGATCACCCTGCCGCTGTCGCAGGTGGTACGACGCCTCGAACTCCGCTACGCCAAGGCCCGGTGACCCGATGACGACCACGCCTTCCCGCCCCGCCGTGGAGATCCGCGACCTGCACAAGTCCTTCGGGCCGCTCAAGGTGCTCAAGGGCATCGACTTCGAGGTCGGCCAGGGTGAGGTGGTCTGCGTCATCGGGCCGTCCGGCTCCGGCAAGTCGACCCTGCTGCGCTGCGTCGACCTGCTGGAGGAGCCGACCGCCGGCAAGATCTGGGTGAACGGGGTCGAGATGACCGACCCGGACGTCGAGATCGACGCGGTCCGCCGCGGCATCGGCATGGTGTTCCAGTCATTCAACCTGTTTCCGCACCTGACCGTTCTGAACAACCTCACCATCGCTCAGCGCCGGGTGCTCCGGCGAGGTCGGGCCGAGGCCGAGCGGATCGCGCGGGCCAACCTGGAGCGCGTCGGGCTGACCGACAAGGCCGACGCCTTCCCGGCGCAGCTCTCCGGTGGGCAGCAGCAGCGGGCGGCGATCGCCCGGTCGCTGTCGATGGAGCCGAAGCTGATGCTGTTCGACGAGCCGACCTCCGCGCTCGATCCGGAACTCGTCGGCGACGTGCTCACCGTCATGCGCAAGCTGGCCGAGGACGGCATGACGATGATGGTGGTCACCCACGAGATGGCGTTCGCCCGCGATGTCGCCGACCGGGTCGTCTTCGTGGACGGTGGTGTGGTGGTCGAGCAGGGGCCGCCGCAGGAGGTGCTGGGCGCGCCGAAGCACGAACGGACCCGCGCGTTCCTCTCCCGGGTCCTCGACCCGACCCGCGTCGCGCAGGTCGGTCAGCCGGACCAGGCGCCCGAGCCGCCGGACACCCCCGGCGTGCCGGTGGACGACCGCCACAACCTCTGACGACGGTTCTCGTACGTCCTTCCCGCCGGGTTGCCTCATCGATGGCAGCCCGGCGTCCATCTGTGCGCTGCTCGGTCGTGGGCAGCGGCGTCCGCCCGCTACCGGTCAGGTCGACGGGCTCGGTGTCAGCTTCATGTCAATCGACTGACGTCGTGATGTCAAGGTAATCTTTTTGCAATCAGACCTGTACTTTCGTCGATGGATTACATAAGTTGCTGTCATCCATCGAAAGTTCTGAGTCTTCCGAGCAAAGCCCGCGACGAGCCTCACCCTCAGTCGTGCCACCGCCCGTGCTCGGCGGTCAATGCACCCTGCCCTCGTCGCGTCTTCGCCCGGTCGGGAACGGAGACCCATGGACGATCACGCTGGTGGCCCTCAGCGCCACCTGTCCCGCAGATCGCTGATCGCCACCGGCGCGCTCGCCGCCGGGGCGTTGGGCGCGTCCGCCCCAACGATCGGCACCGCGTTCGGCGGCAGCCCCGCCCGGGCCGCCGCCGGTGTCACCAAGAAGATCACCATCTACGCCGAGCAGTTGCCCGGCAACCTGTTCGGGTACGGCCTGGCGCCCGGTCAGGCCACCGTTCCGGGCCCGATCCTGGAAATGTACGAGGGTGACACGCTGGAGATCACCCTGGTCAACACCACCAACCAGCGGCTGTCCATCCATCCGCACGGGGTGGACTACAGCACCGACTCCGACGGCAGCCCGTTCAACGCCTCGTTCAACAATCCGGGTGAGACGCGGACGTACGTCTGGCGCTCGCACGAGATGGTGGCCGCGGCGGGTCGGCGGTACATGCCGGGCAGTGCCGGCTACTGGCACTACCACGATCACGCGATGGGCACCGACCACGGCACCGGCGGTGTCGCGAAAGGACTGTACGGCGCGCTGATCGTCAGACGGCGTGGCGACATCCTGCCGTCGAAGCAGTTCACTGCCGTGTTCCACGACATGATGATCAACAACAAGATGGCTCCGGCGACCCCGATGTTCGAGGCGAACCTGGGCGAGCGCGTCGAGTGGATCGCCATCGGCCACGGCAACCTGTTCCACACCTTCCACCTGCACGCGCACCGCTGGGCGGACAACCGCACCGGGATGTTGGAGGGGCCGAGCGACCCGAGCCTGGTGGTCGACAACAAGGACCTCAACCCCGGCAGCTCGTTCGGTTTCCAGGTGCTGGCCGGGGAGGGCGTCGGACCCGGCGCGTGGATGTACCACTGCCACGTGCAGACGCACTCCGACGGCGGCATGGCCGGGATCTTCCTGGTGCGCAACGCCGACGGCAGCATGCCGCCGGGCGCCGAAGAGGCGATCCACCGGTTCCAGGGCCACACCCACACGCACGGAAGCTGACCGAACCGAAAGTGGGGACGGGCATGACCAGAAAACTACGACGAACCCTTGCCGCGGTAGCGGCCTTGGCGACACTGCTCCCGGCGACGACGACGGCGGCGGCCGCTGCCGCACCACGAACGGCGGCCGCCCCGCAGGCGGCGCAGCCGCAGCAGACCGCGGTCCTGGTGTTCCACGGCCCGGTGGCCGAACAACAGGACCCGGTCGCACGCGCGGTGGACACCATCAAACAGCTTGGTGCCGTTCATGACATCGATGTCACGGCCACCACGGACCCGGGCGCCTTCACAGCGGCCGGGCTGTCCGCGTACCGAAGCGTGGTCTTTCTCTCCGCGACGGGCGCCGCGCTGAACCGCGACCAGGAGTCGGCGCTGCAGAACTACGTCAAGGCCGGCGGCGGTTTCGTCGGCATCGCCGACGCCGCCCGCGCCCAGGTCGACTCCACCTGGTTCACCGGGCTGATCGGCACCCGCCCGGCCGGCGCCATCCCGGTCGCCGAGCCGGTGGCCAAGGTGACCGCCAGCGGCGAGAACCCGCCCAACGAGACCAAGGAGAAGCTGACCGACGGCGACGCCAACACGAAATGGCTGGTCCGCACCCCGACCGCCTGGGTGGCGTACGAGTTGAGCGCACCAAAGAAGATCACCGGGTACGCGCTCACGTCGGCCAACGACTCCTCCGGTCGGGACCCGAAGGACTGGACCCTGCAGGGCTCCACTGACGGCCAGAGCTGGACCGACCTGGACCGCCGCATCGGGCAGACCTTCCCGGACCGGTACCAGACCCGGCGGTTCGACATCGCCGCGCCGCAGGAGTTCACGCGCTACCGGCTCAACGTCACAGCCAACAGCGGTGAACCGCTGGTCCAACTCGCCGACCTGCGCCTGTTCACCGGCAGCACCACCGCCCCGGAGCCGCCCGCTGTGAACCGCGCTGTGGTGAACATCCTGGACCGCAAGCACCCGGCCACCGCGTCGCTGCCGATGACGCTCACCCGCTCCGACCGCTGGGAGAACTGGGACCCGAACCCCATCGGCACCGTGCACACTCTCGCCCAGGTCGAGGAGCGGCACTACAACCCGGGGGCGGCCGCCAACGGCGCCTTCCACCCGGTGTCCTGGTGCCGGGACTACGACGGCGGCCGGTCGTTCTACACCGGCATGGGCCACACCGAGGGCAGCTACGGCGAGGAGGCGTTCCGCACGCACCTCGCTGGCGCCCTCAACTGGACCACCGGTCGGGTACGCGGCGACTGCCAGGCCACCATCGCCGCGAACTACAAGGTGGAGCGACTCACCGCAGCCAACCAGACCGGGCAACTGGACCAGATCGGCGAGCCGCACGGGCTCACCATCGCGCCGGACGGCACCGTCTTCTACGTCGGCAAGGCGGCCTGCCCGAGCGGTCCGATCGCGGACTGGAACAACCCGAAGGTCGGCCTGGGCTGCGGCACCATCCACTCCTTTGACCCGCGAACCAAGCAGGTCAAGCTGCTTACCACCCTGGAGGTGATGGGCAACCGGGGCAGCGGCTCCGAGTTGGTCAAGAACGAGGAGGGCCTGCTCGGCATCGTGCCCGATCCCGCGTTCGCCGAGAATGGCTGGCTCTACGTCTACTGGATGCCACACGACTCGGTCGACCGGGTGAAGCGGGTCGGTCAGCGGACCGTCTCGCGGTTCACCTACGACCGGCAGGCGCAGACCGTCGACCAGGCGACCCGCAAGGACCTGTTGCAGTTCCCGGTGCAGATCCACAGCTGCTGCCACGCTGGCGGCGGCATGGCGTTCGACGCCAAGGGCAACCTCTACGTCGGCTCCGGCGACAACAACTCCTCGGAGGGGTCGCAGGGCTACGCCGGCAACAACTGGACCCAGGAGTACGAGGGCATCTCGTTCCAGGACGCCCGCCGCACGTCGGGTAACACGAACGACCTCGCCGGCAAGATCATCCGGATCCACCCGGAGCCGGACGGCACGTACACCATCCCGGAGGGCAACCTGTTCCCACCGGGCACCGAGAGGACCCGGCCGGAGATCTACGTGATGGGCGTACGCAACATCGCCCGCCTCCAGATCGACCCTGTGCACCAGTGGCTGACCGCCGGCTGGGTCGGCCCGGACGCCTCGTCGCCCAGCCCCACGCTGGGCCCGGCGAAGTACGAGACGGCCACCATCATCACCTCCGCCGGCAACCAGGGCTGGCCGTACTGCATGGGCAACCGGCAGCCGTACCGTGACCGCAGCAACACCGACGCGACAGTGCTGACCGGCTGGTACGACTGCGACAACCTGAAGAACACCTCGCCGCGCAACACCGGACTGGAGGACATCCCGGCGGCCCGGGACAACATGATCTGGTACTCGCCCGACGGTGGCGGCCCGGTGTTCCCGAAGCGGACCGACGGCAGCGGCCTGCCGACCTACGTGGCGGCCGACGCCACCTACACGCAGCCGTACCTGCGCGGCGGCGGGCAGGCCATCATGTCCGGCCCGACGTACCACCGGAACCTCGTCGACACCACCAGCGGCGTGGCGTGGCCCGAGCACTGGGACGGCAAGTGGTTCATCGGCGACCAGTCGAACGCCGCCAACCGGGTCGCTGTCACAGTCGACCCGGCCGGCGTGCCGCAGGCCGCCCCACCGGTGTACGCCGAGTCGCTGCGGGCCATCATCCCCGGTGGCAACGGCGACAACCGCCTGCAGAGCTGGATGGACGCGAAGTTCGGCCCGGACGGCGCGCTCTACCTGCTCGACTACGGCGGCGGCTTCTTCAGCCTGCACGCGAACCAGAAGCTGATCCGGGTCACCTACACCGGCGGAGCGCCCACACCGGCGCCGGCGGCGACCTCGGTCGCAGTGCAGAACAAGCCGCTGACCATTGCCTTCACCGGTTCCCGCTCCGGCGGCGTCAGCCACCGGTGGGAGTTCGGCGACGGCGCGACGTCGACCGAGGCGGACCCCCGGCACACGTACGCCACCGTCGGCACCTACACCGCGAAGCTCACCGTCACGTACGCCGACGGTCAGACGGCGACGGTGCAGACCACTGTGACTGTGGGCTGTGCGGTGCCCGACGACCGGTCGACGGTGTGGCTCGGCGACACCGACACCGGGGTGCCCAGTCGCACTGTCGGGCAGGGCTGCACGGCCAACGACCTGATCGACGACGAGAGCACCTGGGCCGACCACAACGGGTTCGTCAGGCACGTCACAGCGGTCGCCCGCGCGTTGCAGGACGACGACCTGCTCAGCACCCGCGAAGTGGGCACCCTCACCCGCCTGGCCGCCGCGTCGGAGATCGGCCGGGACGGGCACACCGGGTACGAGCCGCTCTTCGACGGCACCACCGAGTCGCTGCGCGGTTGGCAGCAGGCGCCGTCGGGACAGTTCGCCGTCCAGCCGGACGGGTCGCTGCGCTCCAGCGGCGGCCTGGGCATGCTCTGGCACACCAAGGAGCTGGGTGACTTCTCGCTGAAGTTGCAGTTCCGGGACATCGCGCCAGGCACCGGCCGGGCCAACACCGGAGTCTTCATCCGGTTCCCGGACCTGCGAACACCCCTCGACCAGCGGCCACCGGACAGCTGCGGCACTGTCGGGTCGGCCCGGACCTCGGCGGCCTGGATGGCGATCTACTGCGGACACGAGATCCAGATCTACGACGGTGACACCGGTGAGCCGCAGAAGACCGGCTCGGTCTACAACTTCGACCCGGTGCCGCTGGCCCAGGCCGGCGTGACGCCGAAGAACGAGTGGAACGACTACGAGATCCGCGCCGTCGGGCAGCACTACACGATGATCCGCAACGGCGTGGTGATCAACGAGTTCGACAACACGCCCGGCAAGCAGTCGTCGCGAGCCGGCGACCCGCCGACCGACCTACGGCAGTTCCTGCGCGGCTTCATCGGCCTACAGAACCACGGTGACAACGACCTGACCGAGTTCCGCAACATCCGCGCGCGGGACCTCTAGGAGTGACGATGACCCGACGACTGACGGCCGCGCTGGCGGCGCTCCTGCTCACGGTGATCCCGTTGGCAGTGGCGCCCGCCTCCGCCGCCCCGCGCGTCGCCGCCGACCAGGTGTTGACCTGGACCGCCGACGACAGCATCACCCAGTACAAGTCCGCGCCCACCACGGCGGTGGCCGGAGCGACAACGATCATCTGGGAGAACAGCGCGGCCACCGGCAACACCACCGGGATGCCGCACACGCTGACCTTCGACACCAGCACCGAGGGCTACAACCACGACGTCACACTCAACATCCTGGCCAGCCCGTTCGACGCCAACGACGGCCGCCACCAGGCGACAGTGACGCTGACGCCGGGCCGGTACCGGTACTTCTGCTCGATCCCCGGCCACAGCTCGATGGTCGGTGAGCTGGTGGTCACCGACGGCGGTGGCGGTGGCGACACCACAGCGCCGACAGTGACCGCCGCGGTCTCCGGCGACCAGGACCAGGACGGCAACTACCTCGGCGCGGCCACCGTGACAGTGACGGCCACCGACGCCGACTCGGGAGTGCAGACCGTCGAGTACCAGGTCGACGACACCAGCTTCCTGCCGTACACCGAGCCGGTGCCTGTGACAGCGATAGGCGACCACGCCGTGCAGTTCCGCGCTACCGACCAGGCCGGCAACACCAGCGCCGTCGGCTCGGTGGCGTTCCGGATCGTCGAGCCGGGGGAGGACGACACCACAGCGCCGGTGGTCGCGATCGCGCTGGCCGGCGACCGCGACGGCGACGGCAACTACATCGGTACGGCCACCGCCACGTTGACCGCCACCGACAGCGGATCCGGCGTCGCCACCATCGAGTACGCCCTGGACGGGGCGGCCTTCACCGCGTACACGAACCCGATCGTGGTGAACGCGGCCGGGATGCACATGCTGCACTACCGGGCCACCGACGTCGCCGGGAACACGTCGGCGGAGCAGATGTCCCACTTCACAGTCGTCGAGCCGCAGGCCGAGGACACGACTCCACCCACTGTCGCCGCCGCTGTGGCCGGTGACCGCAACGACGACGGTGGGTACGTCGGCGGCGCGACAGTCACCGTCACGGCCACCGACGCCGAGTCCGGCGTGGCGAAGATCGAGTACGCGCTCGACACCGGGGCCTGGACGGCGTACACCGCCCCGGTCGCCGTCCGCGCACCCGGCGCGCACACACTGCGGTATCGGGCCACCGACACGGCGGGGAACTCCTCCACCGAGCAGTCGACGTCGTTCACGGTGGTGGTCGACGGCACCGACCGCTGCCCGGACTCGGACACCCGGGCCACCGTGATCATCGACGGCGGGGACACCGGTGTGGGCAACGTGGACACCGGCGACGGCTGCACCATCAACGATCTGATCGACGAACACGCCGACTACCCCGGCCACGCCGAATTCGTCCGACACGTCGAAGCGGTCACCGCCGCGCTCGTGACCGGCGGCACGCTCGACCGGCGGCAGCAGGGCGCCATCGTCCGGGCCGCGGCCCGATCGGACGTCGGCGCATGAGTCCTCGAACCTCACCGACAGGGAGTACCACGATGCCCGGACGTACCGTCGCCAAGCTCGCCACCGTGAGCGCCGTCATCGCGGCCTCGGTGCTGGCCGTGGCGCCCACCGCACACGCCGACCTGGTCACCCACTGCATCGGCACCGGCGGCGCGGTGACAGTGCCCAACGACCTGCTCGTGCCCGCCGGCGAGTCC
Source organism: Micromonospora sp. NPDC048842 (assembly GCF_040649935.1). Classification (NCBI taxonomy): domain Bacteria; kingdom Bacillati; phylum Actinomycetota; class Actinomycetes; order Micromonosporales; family Micromonosporaceae; genus Micromonospora; species Micromonospora sp. NPDC048842. The sequence goes on from NZ_JBEZGK010000010.1 coordinate 128,487, forward strand.
TGCGCGCTCACCGGCACCACGATCACCGGCAACGTCACCGTCGCGGCCGGCGGCAATCTGGTGGTGACCGGTGGCCGGGTCAGCGGCGAGGTGCGCGTGTCCGCGGACGGCTACCTCGATGCCACCAACACCACGGTCGACGGCCAGGTGGTGCTGGCCGCGGGCGGATACGGCATCTTCCTCTCCAACGCCCAGACCGGCAACGTGACAGTGCGACCGAAGGGCAGCGCGACCATCGACAGCTTCCTGTTCGCCGAGGAGTCGACGGTCGCCGGGACCGTCACCGTCGGCGCCGGTGAGGTCCGGCTCGACGGTGGCACCCAGGTGCAGCGCAACCTCAGCAGCACCGGCACCTACTACACCGATCTGCACGACTCGTTCGTGGACGGCACGCTGTCGGTGCTCAACAGCGCCACAGGCAGTGTCGTGTGCGGCAGCGCGGTGCGCGGCAAGGCCACGTTCGCCGGCAACCTGGGCGGCGTGCAGGTGGGCCCGAACGGCACGCTCGACAGCTGCGCCTCCGGTGGCTATTGGGGCGGGGACGTGAGCATCACCAGCACCACCGGCGGCGTCACCGTCGACGACAACATCATCAACGGCCAGTTGACGGTGACCGACAACAACCCGGTCGCCCAGGTGGCCGCCAACAACCGAATCCGTGGCGGGGTGACCGGCGACCAGGCGGCCACGACCACCAACCGGTCGGCCCGGGTGGCCGGCCCGGATCGGGAGGACGCCGGCGACCAGCGCGCCGAGGTCCGCCGTACCTCGGCGGTGCAGGAGGCCACCGAGGCGGGCGCCGCCCGGCTCTAGTTGATCGACGCTACGGCGGCCGGTCACCCCCGCGTTTCGGGGTGACCGGCCGCCGCCGTCGTGCCGCGTGGACTAGAAGTTACCTGCCGAGTTGCACTTCACGCCCTGGTCGAGGCAGTTGCGCACCCGTGCGGCGAGCGCCTCGTCCTTCCACGCGTTGAAGAAGTCCGCGTGCATCGAGAACGAGGTGCCGGACGCGAGCGTGATGCCGTCCGTGTTCGCGCTCAACGGGTACGAGATCACGAAGGACACCGACGGAACGGGCACCGGGTGGCTCTTGGGGCAGGCCCCGGTGTGGTCCCCGTTGGCCATGTGCGCCTTGTGGTCGGGGCTGTCCAGGTGCTTGCCGTCCCAGCAGTCCGGGAAGGTGATCTGTCGGACGATGTTCGCGGTCTTGGCGCAGACCGGGAACGTCTTGTCGGCGCTGCGGCCGATCTCGCCGCCGATGCCGGCGCACCAGAAATGGTTGCCCTGCTTGTCGGGGGTGTCGACCTGGTTCTTGGCGTTACCGGTGATCATTCGCAGGCCGAACGGGAAGGGCTGGGTCTTGCTCGGGTCCTTCAGGCGGGAACCGTAGTAGACGGTCACCTCCTTCGGGTCCACGACCTTGCCGTTCTGGTACATCGTCGGCACCCAGTAGGCGGACTGGTCGTCCGGCGAGTTGCAGGTGGTCGCCTTGGACGCCCGCAGCGATTCGGCTGTCGAGTTGGCATCGGTCGACTTGTTGCCCCAGAACGTGTGGTTGTGCGAGCCGCCCACCAGCTTCGGCAGCACGATCGGGTCGTCGCTGTTGTGGTGGCTGGTCGTACAGCCGACGTTGAATTCGGGCACCTTGACGGGGTTGCCGGTCACCGGCTTGGGCTTACGCGCGAAGAACGCCTTCGTCGCGGCGGCCTGCGCGGCGGCGTCGATGGTGATCCAGCCTCCGGATGCGGTGGGCGGGGCGGCGCTGGTCGCCGGCGTTCCCGGCTTGCCCGGCGCGGACGGGGTGGCCGAGGTGCCCGGGGCGCTCGGCGTGGCCGACGGGTCGCCCGGCGTAGTGGCCGCCGGCGCGTCCGGGCCGGGCAAGCCGATGCCGGTGTCGCTGGACGGGCCGGACGCGCCGGGCGTGCCCGGCGCCTCCTTGCATCCGCCGGCGAGCGCCACGCTCAGCAGCAGCAGCGCGGTGACTGAACGGCGGCGTCGAGGGGTGGATCGGAGATTTATCAACGGGGGCGCACCTTTCTTCCGAGCACGAAGAATACGAGTCGGCCCCCTGCTCGTTTCCCACTGAAACGATTAATTCTCCCTTAAATAGCGCTCAGCGATTGCCTGGTCAGCTCTGCGGAGCCGCCGCGATGTCGACTCAATCTCAATTCTTTGATTTTCCTCTAAAAACCGTAATCGACGGCTGCGGCGGCACTCTGCTTCTCTGCTGGGTCCCCGCGACCGCCGTCCTGCTCAACACTTGTCCCGTGCCTTGCGCAGGAAGGTCTCCCGGGACACGACAGTCGTCGAGTCCTGTCCGCGCGGCGCCAGCACCTGGTCCGGGCCGATCCGTGGGAGGTCCGCGAGGGTGAAGTCCACCGGGATGGAGTCACGGCGGCTTGACCCCACGACGGTGTAGGTGACCCCGGGCCGGAATTCGGTGAGCGGCTCGACGTCCGGATCGATGCCCGCCTCGGCCGCTGGGGTACCGACAACGCCGGCGACCTCCCAGCCCTCCGGCGGCTGACCCAACAGGGTGACCTCCACGATCTCGCTCGCGGGCGGGCCGTCGATGCTCCACCTGATCAGGGTTCGTTTGCCCGGTTCACCCTGATGGTTGTTCTCGAATACCGCGAGGCGCGCAACCCTGTCCTCGCAGGTGACCAGGACGCCGACCGGCTGGCCGTCCTGGACGGCGAGGGCGAGGATCGGCTCATCCGGTGGGGTGCAGGCCGTCAGGAGAAGAAGGGGAAGCGGGAGCAGAATCCATTGACGTCGTCTTCCGCGCATGTCGGCCAGCATTCCACGGCGGCATCACGCTTCGATGCCCCGAGGATCACGAAAGGGAAGCGCAACCGACGGACCGGACCGCGTACCGCGTCCGAACGCTCCCACCTTCGTTGCGTGATTTCCGGAAACAGCACAGGGCGCCGTCGGCGCGGAGAGAATTGCCGCCACGGAGCACGCGGAAGCCGGGGGACGTTCGATGGGTTTACGAAGGCGTATGGCGCTCGTTGCGGTGACCGTCGCGGCGACACCGCTGGTCCTCGGTGGGTGCACCACCGAGCGAAAGGCCGCCGTGCGTCCCGCCGAGCAGGTGGTGCCCTCGCCCGAACTGACCCTCACGCCCGCCGATCTCTCCCGGGACGTGCCGCTCAGCGCCGAGGTGGCTCCGCTCGTCACGGGCGGGAAGATCACCGCCGTGCGCATCGTCGACGACACCGGCGCGCTGGTCCGGGCGGAGCCACGCGAGGACGGCTCGGCCTGGGTGCCGAGCGCTCCGTTGCGCCCGCAGCAGACCTACACCGTGGCGGTGACGGCCACCGGCGACTCCGGGCGGACGACCACCCGCACCACCACCTTCACCACCGCGGCGGCGTCGACGAAGCCGCAGGTCAGCAGCACCCTGTACTTCGCCGACAAGCAGACGTACGGCACCGCGATGCCGGTGACCATCGGTTTCGATCCGCCCATCGCCAGGGCGGCCCGCGCCGACGTGCAGCGTCGGCTGTTCGTCACCACGAACCCACCGCAGCCGGGTGCCTGGTCCTGGGTGGACGACGGCAGCCAGGTCTACTACCGGGCTCCCGACTTATGGCGGCCCGGCACGACCATCAGTGTCCGGGCTGGCCTGGCGGGGCTGCCGATCGGCAAGAACCACGTCGGTGACGCCGACCGCACCGCGACGTCCCGGATCGGACGGCAGGTGGCGCTCGAAGTCGACAACGCCACCAAGCAGATGCGCGTGCTGCGCGACGGCAAGCTGATCCGCAGGATCCCGGTCAGCCTGGGCAAGCGCAGTACCCCCACGTCCAGCGGCAAGATGGTGATCATGGAGAAGCACCAGTACACCACGTTCGACACGCGCGGCGAGCCGAACGGCGGCTACGTGGTGAACGTCGAGGACGCGCAACGGCTCACCTGGGGCGGCGAGTTCATCCACGGGGCACCCTGGTCGGTGTCGGATCAGGGACACCGCAACGTCTCGCACGGCTGCACGAACATCTCGGCGGCCAACGCCGACTGGTTGATGGGCGTCACCCGGGTCGGTGACCTGGTCACCTTCACCGGCACCGAGGTCCGGCTCCAGTCGGGCAACGGCTGGACGGCCTGGAACACCAGTTGGGGCCAGTTCGTCAAGGGCAGCGCGCTACCCGTACCCGCTGATCTGCGACCGGCCCCGGCGAAGGCGCCGCCCGCCCGTGCGGTCGCCGGTGACGTGCCGACGCCGGGGCCGTCCGCCTCCGAAGGCTGAACCACCGGGCGCCCGGGCGGGCTCTCGCCGCTGGCCCGGCAGTCCTACCCTCCGGGTCATGACGTACGAGCCGATAATGGTTCCCGGCCCGAGGCCCAACCGGACGCTTCGTACGGTCCTGATCGTCGTCGGCGCCCTCCTGGCGTTGTGCTGCGTGGTTGGCACCTGCGTCGGCGTATGGCTCTACCGCTCGGTCAAGGACACCGTCGAACCGGTCCGGGCGGCGGCGACGGCCTACCTCGACGACGTGCAGGCGGGCAACTACGCGGGCGCGTACGGGCGGCTGTGCGACCGGGTGCGCGACACCATGCCGCAGGAGGACTTCGCCCGGATCCAGGGCGCGCAATTGAAGATCAGCAGTTACGAGATCACCGGCGTGAACGTCAACAACTACAACGGGCGGGTCACCGGGACCGTCCAGGTCGAGGCGGTCCAGGCGGCCACCGGTGCGAGGTTCACGCAGGGGGTGGCGCTGGTCAAGGAAGACGGCGACTGGCGGGTCTGCCAGTGAGTCACAGCGCCGTCGCCGCAGGGAAGTCGGTATGCGAGCTACGGTAAAACCTGACGTGCACGTGAGGGAGAAGGCTGTGTGGCTGGCGTCACCAGCCTGGGGGAGGGGTCCATGCGGATCGGGGAACTCGCCACGAAGACCGGGGTGTCGGTACGAGCCCTGCGCTACTACGAGGAGCAGGGCCTCCTTTCGGCCGCACGGAGCAGTGGCGGCCAGCGCCACTACCTCGACGACGCGGTCGACCGGGTGTATCTGATCCAGATGCTGTACGCCGCCGGCCTGTCCAGCCGAACCATCCTGGATCTGCTGCCCTGTGTCGACGCGAAGGTCAACACACCGCAGTCGCGGGCCATGCTGCGCGCCGAACGCGACCGCATCGATCGGCAGATCACCCAACTCCGGCAGGCGCGCAAGCGGCTCGACGAGGTCATCGCGCTCAGCGAGAGCCCGGCCAGCGGTTGTACTCGAACGCACACCGACGCCGTGGTGGCGTAGCGACGCGGCGAGCCCCCGTCGCCGGCATCTGACCTCGCGGCGATCGGTGGCAGCTCAGCAGGGCGTCGCTCGGCGTGTCGAGCTGCTCAGCTGCCACCGATCAAGGAATGGGCCAGCTCCGGGATGCCGTAGTGCTGGTCGAGGACCTGCATGGCGGCGCCCGCGGCGATCACGTCCGCGCCGAGGGTGGACAGGGCCACAGTGGTGCTGAGCCAGTCCGCGCGCCGGGTGTCCGCCCCGACGGCCTCGGTGACCGCCGCGAGATAGGTCTGCGGGTGTCGGAGGAGGTCCGCGCCCGCCAGCACCACGTGGGCGAGGTCGAGGGTCTGGAGCAGGTTGACGACGCCGACGGCCAGCACGCGGGCGGCGTGGGCGATGTCGCCGGCCTCGGCGGCCCGGTGGTGCACGATCTCCAGGCACCCGTGCCGGCCGCAGACGCAGCGCGGCCCGGTCAGGTCGACGACCGTGTGGCCGAACTCGCCCGCGTTGGTGTGCGCCCCCCGGTGGGCCGCGCCGCCCAGCCAGAAGCCTCCGCCGATGCCGGACTCGACCATGATGAGGGCCGCGTCGCCGAACGTCGCGCCGTGCCGCCAGGCCTCCGCGGTGATCCCCGCGGTGACGTCCTTGTCCAGGTGGACGGGGAGGCCGAGGTGTTTCTCGGCGATCTCGCGCAGCGGTACGTCGTGCCAGTGCCGCAGGCCGTGGGCGTCCCGGACCAGGCCGTTGGCGTGGTCGAGTGGGCCGATCATGCCGATGCCCAGACCGGTGAGCCGGCCCCGCAGGTCGCCGGTGCCGGCCATCGTGTCGACGCCGGCGCTCAGGGCGTCGAGGAGCTGCTCCGGGGTGAAGTCGCGGGGCAGTGGCCTGACCGCCGAGTGGTGCACGGTGCCGGCCAGGTCGACCAGGACGAGCCGCAGCGTGCGTCGGGCCACGTGGGCGCCGATCGCGTACCGGCTGTCCGGGACGAGTTCGTAGACGACAGCGGGCTTGCCGATGCCCGGACGCCGGACGCCGGCGGGGCGGATCAGGCCGTCAGCGGTCAGCCGGGCGATGACCTTGGAGACCGCCTGTGGCGTCAGGCCGGTGGCCTGAACCACCGTCGAGCGCTCGAACGTGCGAGCAGTGCGCCCCACCGCCATGACCAGTGCCTGGTTGTAGCCGCGGAGGAAGGTGACATCGGCAGTGACGCGAGTCATCTCACCACCCTATTACGCAACGCTGTTGCTAAATTTTTTCGGTGATCGAGTTGAGTAGAGGTCGACGGTTGGCGGCGCTGGCCGCCCTGGCACTGGGCGGCGTCGCTGTCGGCCTTACCGAGTTCGTGGCGATGGGGCTGCTGCCCGACATCGCCCGTGGTCTGCTTCCGCACGAGTACGCGCAGTCGTCGTCGGACGCCGTCGCCCGAGCGGGCTGGATGATCACCGCCTACGCGCTCGGCGTGGTCGTCGGCGCGCCGCTGATCGCCGCGTTGAGCGCGCGCCTGCCCCGCAAGAAGCTCGTCCTCGGGCTGCTCGTGCTGTTCGCCGTCGGCACTGTCGCGTCCGCGCTCGCTCCCACCTTCGAGCTGGTGCTGGTGGCCCGGTTCGCGGCGGCGCTGCCGCACGGCGCGTACTTCGGTGCGGCCGGTCTGCTCGCGGCGACCCTGATGGGCCCCGGCAACGAGGCCCGTGGTTTCGCCACGGTGCTCGGCGGTCTGACAGTGAGCAACCTGGTTGGCGTTCCCCTCATCACGCGGCTCGGGCAGGCTGTCGACTGGCGGGTCGCGTACCTGGTCATCGCCGGCTTCTTCGTGCTCACCCTGCTGGCGGTGCTGGCGGTCGTTCCGGAGGTCGCCGCGGCGGTCGACGGCTCGCCGGCCGCCGAGTTGCGGGCGCTGCGGACCTCGCAGGTCTGGCTGGTCGCCGCGACCGGCGCGGTGGGTTTCGCCGGGTTCTTCGCGGTGAACACCTACATCGCTCCGGTCACCACCGACGTCACCGGCCTCTCCGCCGCGACGGTGCCGTGGACGTTGGTCGCTGTGGGCCTCGGCATGACCGTCGGCAACGCCCTGGGCGGCTGGCTGGCGGACCGCGACCTCCAGCGGAGCATGGTCATCGGCTTCGTGGCGATGATCGTGAGTATCGCCGTGTTCAGCCTCGTGGCGTCGACCCGCGTCGGCCTGTTCGTCGGCGCGTTCCTGGTCGGTGCGACCAGCCTGTATCTCGGTCCGGTCCTGCAGGCACGACTGATCACCGTCGCCCCGGGGGCACAACTGATGGGTGCGGCGGTCAACCAGTCGGCCATGAACATCGCGAACAGCCTGGGCGCCGCGCTCGGCAGCGTCGCCATCGCCGCCGGATTCGGCTACCTCGCGCCGGCCCGGGTGGGCGTCGTTCTGGCGGTGGTCGGGTTGATCCTGGGGCTGGTCAGCTTCGCCGTCGGGCGACGAGTGCGCGAGCGGGTCCCGGCCACCGTCTGACGAGTGCGGGGTCCCGGCCACCGTCTCGACCTGAGGTGGCCGGGCCGTCCGCGAGACGCGGTCAGAAGTCGTCCACGCTGACCGTCACCCGGTCGGTGCTCGATCTCCAGTTGGGCACGTTGATCACCTCGTGGCCGCCGCCGCGCTGGCCCACGGTGATCCGTACCAGGCCGAGGTGTGCCGGTGTCGCCGGGATGAAGACGTCCATGCCGGTGATGAAGGTCTGGCTGAAGAACTCCGGCAACGGGGCCGTCAGGTCGGTGACGCCGTCGCTGCCGTCGTCGAAGGCGAAGATGCCGATCGTCCGCTTGGCGCGGGGCGCGTTCGCCGCGTTCAGGACATCCCTGCCGTTGATCCACAGGTGGTCGCCGGCGTCGCCCTGGTCGCCCCACCACTCCTTCTGCCGTTGGATGGTGAGCGCCGTGTGCCGGTCGCTGGTCTCGACCAGGCCGCTGAGGCCCTCGCCCGGCTCGCTGGTCGCCAGGCGCACGAACGAATCCGAGCGGAGGAACGGCTGGAAGTAGAAGTGGTGCGTCGCGGCGCCCGGGCGCACGATGGCGAACTCGTAGCGGGCCGTGGCGAGCACCGGGAGGGGCCCGAACGAGCCGTCGCCGCCGAGCGACAGCCGGTGTGCGGGCCGGTGTGACAGTCGGCCGCCGGTCAGCGGGCTGACCAGGTAGACCTCGACTGTCGCACCGGTGACACCGACGTTGCTCGGAAAGAGCACGGCGCGGCCGGAGACCCGGGCGGTGCCGAAGAGTTGCGCAACGATCCGCGTCGTGTGGGGCGCGCGGCCCCGGAGGAAGCCGAAGATCTCGGTGAACGACTCCGCCGAGGACACGGTCTGGGTGTGCGACTGGTTCGGCAGGTGCACGTTTGTCGCGCCGACGACGGTGCGGGCCGGGTCACCCTCGCCCCAGATGGCGAGGGTGGGCACACCACCCGGCGGGGAGGTCGCGGTGCGCCCGTCCAGGTTGACGTAGTGCGCGACCCGGCCGGCACGCTCCGGCGAGCTGTTGAGATAGCCCTGTGAGACGAAGGTGCCCAGCGAGTGCGCGACGAGGTCGACCCGGTCCGCGCCGGTGGCCGCCAGCAGGCGGGAGATCCGTGCGTCGAGTCCCGCGTAAACCTGGGGCAGGATCGTCGCGATGCTCGGGGAGTCGTACTCGTGGGCTTCGATGATGTCGATCGGGTACCCGTTGCTGGCCAGCCGTTTGGCCTGGGTCTCGAACTGCGCGGCCGATCCCGCGCTGCCGTGTACGAAGATCACTGGACGGTACGTCGGTGGGGCGGCGGCTTCGGCGGCGCGTGGAACGGCGACGGCGGACAGGCTGGCCGCGAGGGCGACCCCGGCCAGCACGGAGAGCAGGCTCCGGCGAGATGTGTGCATCGATCCTCCACCAGGACGGACGAAGTATTTGCACTACTAGCGCAAGTATCGTGTCAGGGTGGGGCGTGATGGTCCACACCCTCCGGTCAGTTGACCTTTGTGGCGAGCAGGTCGCCGACAGCGGCGCGGACCGGGTCGGGGTTCGACCAGCTCCAGTTGGGGTGCGCGCGGTTGGTGAGCAGCGCCAGGACGAGCTTGCGGTCGGGCGCGACCAGGAGCGAGGGGCCGGCGAATCCGGTGTGGCCGAAGGTCCGGGCGGAGGTGAGCTTCCCCATGAACCAGCTCTGGTTGAGCACGACGCCGAGGCCGTGCGCCGAGGTCCGGTTGGGGCGCTCGGGGTCGATGGCGGGTTTGCCGGCGTTGTGGTTGGTGAGCATCCGGCGCACCGTCGCCGCGGCGAGGATCCGCTCGCCCCGGTGGGCCCCCTCGTTGAGGAGTAGCTGACCGATGGCCGCCAGATCGGTCGCGGAGGCGAAGATGCCGGCGTGACCGGCGATGCCACCGAGGTGGTTGGCGACGTCGTCGTGGACGACGCCACGGAGCAGTCCCCGGGACGAGCGGGCGTCGGTGGCGACCAGTCGGCTGGCCTTCGCGGCGGCCGACAGCCAGCTGTTCGGGTTGAAGCCGGTGTCGCGTAGGCCGAGCGGGTCGGTCAGGTTGGTCTTGAGCGCCTGGTCGAGCCGCTGGCCGGTGACCTTCTCGACGATCTTGCCGGCGACCATGAGCCCGACGCTGGAATAGCGGAACGTCTTGCCCGGCACGGCGCCGGAGACCAGCGGCGTGCCGAGCACGGCGTTCCAGCGGGCCGCATTGTCGGGCAGGCCGGTGACAGTGGCGCCGACCGGGAGGCCGCTGGTGTGGGTGAGCAGCATCTCGACCGTGACCCGCTCCTTGCCAGTGCCGGTGAAGGCGGGCAGGTAGTCGCGCACCGGAGCGCCGAGGTCGACACGGCCCTTGTCGACCTGCTGCAACAGCAGGATGGCCGTGTACACCTTCGTGACCGAGGCGAGGTCGAAGATGGAGTCCCGGCGCATCGCGACGCGCTGGTTCGCCGCGAGCAGCTTCGGGCCTGCCGAATAACGCAGCGCCTCACCGACAGCGCTGTGCACCGTCACCTTCCCGCCGACCAGGACGAGAGCGACAGCACCGGGAAAACCCTTGTGTTGCAGGGTCTGTGAGGTCGCGGGCAGGTGTCGCCGGAGCAGGGCGGTCACGTCCTGCGCGTAGGGAGCCTGACGGACTGGTGGGTTGCCGCCGACCGGTGCGTCCGGTGCCCGCAGCGGCGGCCCTGCGTCTCCCGCCGGGCCAAATCCGGCCCGGCTGCCGGGGGCGCCCTTCCCGGTCGCCGCGTCGCCAGGGCCGGCCGAACCGGAGTTCGGCGCGCCGGTGGCACCGCAAGCGGTGAGGGCGGAGGTCGCGGCGGCCAGGCCGGCCCCGAGCAGAGTTCGGCGTGCAACGGGCATGCCGGAGATCGTGGCAGCCGGCCAGAGGACGCGCCACCTGACCCGTCCGAATGTCGGACCCGTCCGGCCCATCGGTCAACAGGTGGTCATCTGGCGGACACAGTGGGTTGCCGTTCAGGTGGTTGTGCGACGATCGGCGGGCAAAACGTCGAACGACCGTCCACCGGTCTGTCCGCGCACGGTCGCGGACAGTGACCGGGGAGGGCACACACCCCGTTACCCCCTTGGAGAGCACGATGTCCCTCTCCCCGTCCCGGGTCTTCGCAGAGCTGAATGCGGCTCGACCCCCTGACCAGCCGGCCCCGACCATGGGCACGGCCGTCGTGGTCGGCGGCAGTGTCGCCGGCCTACTGGCCGCCCGGGTGCTGTCCGACCACGCCGACACCGTCCTCATCATCGACCGGGACGACCCGCAGGTGACCGGCGCGCGGCCCGGCGTACCCCAGGGGACGCAGCTGCACGCGCTGCTGCCCGGCGGCCTCTTCCAGTTGGAGCGGCTGTTTCCCGGATTCCGCGACGAGGCACTGGCACGCGGAGCGGTCGAGGCGCCGCCCGCGGCCCGGCGCAACTACCTCGACGGGCGTCCGAAGGTCGTCGTTCCCGACGACGCCGACAGTCTGGCGGGCAGTCGGCCGCTGCTGGAGGGCCTGATCCGCCAGCAGGTGCTCCGACTGCCCAACGTCAAGACGATCACCGCCCGCGCCACCGGCCTCGTGTTCGAGGGCACCGCTGTCACCGGGGTCCACTGCGAGGTCGGTGGGGTGCCCGGTGTCGAACGCGCTGACCTCGTGGTGGACGCCATGGGACGGTCCAGCCGACTCTCGGACTGGCTGGAGCAGGCCGACTGGGACCGGCCCGTCACCCGGCGGATGACAGTGCACCTCAACTACGCGACAGCCCTGTTCCGCCGCCCGGAGGTCACCCCGGCCTCGACTGTCGTCCTGGCCCTGAACACGCCGAGGACGGCGATGGACGTGGCCGGGGCCGCGTTCTTCGCCATCGAGGACGGCCGGTGGATGGCCATGATGGCCGGTTACGGCAACGACCGTCCGGGGCGTACCGCTGACGACTTCGTCCGACGCCTGCGCGAGCAGTTCCCACCGGAGTTCGCCGAGGTCGCCGACCAGGAGATGATCGGCGACGTCCAGACCTACCACCATGCCGACAGTCGACGACGGGACTTCCACGCGCTCAAGCGGTTCCCGGCCGGCCTGATCAGCGTCGGTGACGCCGTCGCGTCGTTCAACCCGGTGTACGGGCAGGGCATGACGGCGGCGGCCCTGCACGCGGCCTGCCTGTCGACGTACCTTCGGTCCAATCCGGACCTGCGGGTGCCCGCGCGCCACTACCTCGCGCTCCAGAAGGTCGTGGTGGACGCCGCCTGGTCGCTCTCCACCTCGGCGGACCTGGCGTTGCCCCACGTCGACGGCCCCTACCCGCGCGGCTACCGCTTCTCCCGCTGGGCCAGCAGCCAGGTCATCGCCGCGACCATCACGGACGTGGCGACCGCGCGGCGGTTCAACGACGTCGTCTCCATGCGCGAACACCCGCACTCGCTGGCCCGCCCCGGCGTGCTCCTGGGCGCCCTGCGCGCCAACCGGCGCGCCCGCTGAGCGATTGACCCGGCGGCCTCCTCGCAGGCGAGGCCGCCGGGAACGCGCTAGCGGGGGAGCTTGCGCAGGATGTCGACCACGAAACGGTGGTCGTCCAGCTGCGGCAGCCCGGAGACACCGACCCAGCCCACCACACCGGTGCCGCGTACGCGCAGGGGTACTGCGCCCCCGGCTGCCGCGTACCGCGAGGCTGGCAGGCCGAACCGCTCGGCCAACGTCACCTGCTTGTCCTGGCACAGCCGGGCCATGTAGAGCGAGGAGTGCTCGAACCGCATCACCACTCGCCCCTTGCGGCGCAGCCACGCGTCGTTGTCCGCCGTCGACCCGGGCAGGCCACAGTGGAACAGCTGCCGTCCGGCCCGCCATACGCCCACCGAGACCGGCAGCCGCTGCTCGGTCGCGGCGGTGACGGCGAGAATCCCCAGCTCGTACGCGTCGGTCTCGGACAGGCCCGCGAGTTCCAGCTCGTCCTCCTCGCGCAGCAGCTCGTCCAGCGTCGGCCACGATTCACGGTCAGCTGACATGTTCTTCTCCTTCTTGGTGCGGGCGATCATCCTCGTCGTGCGGGCGATCACCAGGCGCAGGGCGCGTAGTCCTTCAGGAAACAGCCGTACAGATCCTCGCCCTGTTCGCCGCGGACGATCGGGTCGTACACCCGGGCCGCGCCGTCGACCAGGTCCAGTGGGGCGTGGAAGCCCTCGTCGGCCAGCCGCATCTTCGTCGGGTGGGGGCGTTCGTCGGTGATCCAGCCGGTGTCGACGCTGGTCATCAGGATGCCGTCGGTCAACATCTCCTCGGCGCTGGTGCGGGTCAGCATGTTCAGCGCCGCCTTGGCCATGTTGGTGTGCGGGTGCCCCGGCCCCTTGTAACCGCGGCCGAACTGGCCCTCCATCGCCGACACGTTCACCACGTACTTGCGGCGCGCCGACGCGGCGGCCATCACCGGACGCAACCGGCTGACCAGCACGAATGGTGCGGTGACGTTGCACAGCTGCACTTCGAGCAACTCGACCGGGTCCACCTCCTGAACCCGCTGGACCCAGCTGTTCACCGAGTCGAGGTCGGGCACGAGCCCGCCAGCGTCGATGGCGGTGGACGCCGCGATCCGTTCCGGCGAGGCCGAGCCACTGGTCAGCGCCAACGCGGTGAGCGCGTGCGGGGTGAGCGCCGTCGACTGTGGCCCGGCGGTCAGGCTGCCCACCGGGCCGCCCTGCCCGTCGGGCTTGGCGAACGTGATCAGCTCCGGCAGCGGGCCGTCCGGCAGGGCCGCGGCCTCGGCGGCGATGAGCTGCGCGTACGCCCCGGGGGACCGGCGGACGGTCTGCGCCGCGTTGTTGATCAGGATGTCGAGGGGGCCCTGGCTGCTGACGTCGTCAGCGAGGGCGATCACCTGGGCGGGGTCGCGCAGGTCGATCCCGACGATCCGCAGCCGGTGCAGCCAGTCCGCGCTGTCGGGCATCGCGGCGAAGCGGCGGACCGCGTCGTGCGGGAACCGGGTCGTCACCGTCGTGTGCGCGCCGTCGCGCAGCAGCCGCAGCGCGATGTACATGCCGATCTTGGCCCGGCCGCCGGTGAGCAGCGCACGTCGGCCGGTCAGGTCGGTGCGGGCGTCGCGGCGCTCCCGGTTCAGCGCGGCGCAGGACGGGCAGAGTTGGTGGTAGAAGGCGTCCACCTCGCGGTAGCGCTGCTTGCAGACGTAGCAGCCGCGCGGATTGTGCAGGAAGCCGGCCGTCTCGCCCGGGACGGAGGACGCGAGCGGAATGCCCTGCGTCTCGTCGTCGATCCGCCCCGGAGCGCCGGTGGCGGTGGCTTCCGTCACCGCCCGGTCGGCGGCGAGGATGGCGTCCCGCCGCTCCTCCCGCCGCCGCTGCTTGATCACCTTGTAGAGCCGGGCGGTGGCCCGCTGCACCTGCACCACGTCGGGATGGTCGGAGGGCAGCGCCTCCAACGCCTCGAAGACGCTGAGGCAGGCCTCCAGCCGGCTTCGGTCAATACCCTCTTGACCGTTTTCGGTAATGTTGTCCACCGTCATGCGTCGTTGTCTCGTCCCGTATCCCGTGCCGGCTCCAGCCGACCCGCCCCAAGTCCGACCCGAAACGGTACGCGCCTCACGGCCTCCGACGCACCTCGCGGCCGTCCGGCGTGGTGCGCCTCGCGGCGCTGTCAGTCGGCGTCGACGTGACCGAGACGCCAGTAGCCCATGAAGGCCACCGCCCGCCGGTCCAGGCCCCGCTCGGCGACGAGGTGCCGGCGCAGGTTACGGATGACACCGGCCTCCCCGGCCAGCCACGCGTAGAGCGGCGCCGAGGCCACCTGTTCGGGCACCTCCCACAGGATCTCGGTGTCCACGTCGACGTCCGCAACGGGTTGGGCGGCCGTCGACGCGCCGGGGGTCAGCAGTTCCCCGGCCGCCGCGACGACGGCGGGCACCAGCCGGCTGCCGTACCCGTCGGCGCCCCGGGCCAGCCAGCGGACCTCGACGCCAGGCGGCGCTACCAGCGGCAACACGTCGGCGGCGTCGGGCACCTCCAGCACGACAGTGCCCCGGGCGTCGAGCGGGAGCCGCTCGCAGATGCTGCTGATCGCCGGCACCGCTGTCTCGTCCCCGGCCAGCAGCACGGTGCCGCCGGTCGCCTGTCGAAACTCGACCCCGCCGTGGTTGCCGTCGAAGCCGGCATCCGGCCCGACCAGGGCGATCTCGTCGCCGACGCTGGCCCGCCGAGCCCAGCGCGTCGCCGGGCCACTGTCGCCGTGCAGCACCATGTCGACGTCCACCTCGGCCAGGTGCGGCCGGACCGCCCGCACCGTGTAGGTGCGGATCGGGTTGCGCAGGTGCTCGGGCAGGGCCCGCCACGTCGCGTACCAGTCCGCGCCGTGCGGCAGGGTCGCCCGGTCCTGACCGGGCAGCGGCAGTGCCAGCTTGATCCGCTGGTCGTAGCCGTTGTCGGCGAAGCGGTCCAGGTTCACCCCGGTGAAGGTCACCCGGGTGAAGGACGGGCTCAGGCGGCGCACCGCCCTGACGGTGACGGCGAACACGCGCCACGGGGCGATGGGCAGGGTCTCGGTCATGGTGCCTCTCTCGACTCGGGCGGCTCTACCGGGTGGTGCTCGCCACGGCGCGGGAGCGCCACAGCAGCCAGACGAAGTACGGGGTGCCGATCATGGCGGTGACCAGGCCGGCGGGGATCTGGGCCGGCGCGATGACCGTCCGACCGAAGGTGTCGGCGATGCTGACCAGCGCCGCGCCGAGCAGGGCGGCCACCGGGAGCACCCGGGAGTGCCGGCCGCCGACGAGCGCCCGCGCGGCGTGCGGGGCGACCAGACCGACGAAACCGATGACCCCGACGGCCGAGACGGCGGTGGAGGTGAGCAGCGCCGTCGCGCCGAGCGCGACCAACCGGGTGCGTTCCAGCCGGACGCCGAGCACGCGGGGGGTGTCGTCGTCCAGCGCCATCAGGTCGAGCTCCCGGCGGGCGGCGACCACGGCCGGTGTGAGCACCAGCAGGGCGATCAGGACCGGCAGCACCTGGGTGGGCATCCGACCGTAGGTGGAGCCGGACAGCCAGGTCAACGCCTTCCCGGTGTTCCACGGGTCGAAGGCCACGACCAGGTAGGTGATGACCGCCATGCCGCCCTGCCAGGCCCCGAAACCGATCAGCACCAGTCGGTCGGAGCTCAGTCCGCCGCGCCAGGCCAGGCCGTAGACAAGGGCGAACGCCAGCATCGCGCCGAGACCGGCAACGCCGGAGACGGCCCACACCCCGGCCAGCGGCACGAAGGTGAGCAGGGAGACCGCGCCGAGCCCGGCGCCGGCGGTGATGCCGAGGATGCCGGGTTCGGCCAGCGGATTGCGGCAGACCGCCTGCACCGTGGTGCCGGCGACAGCGAGCGCCGCGCCGGCCAGGACCGCCGCGGCGACGCGCGGCCACCGCTGGTCCAGCACAAAGGTGTACGCGGGCCCGGTGGTGCCGTTGACCCAGTTGACCACGTCACCGAGCAGCACCCAGGTGTCACCGGCGAGCATGCCGACCGCCACTGCGCAGACGGTCAGGGCGGCGGTGACGGCGACGACGCCGCGGTGGAAGGCCGCGGAGCGGACGGCCGCGTGCCCGCCGGGCGGACGACGGGTGGGGCCGGCGTCGCGGTGCCGGCGGGCCAGCCAGATGAGGATCGCCGCGCCGAACAGTGTGGTGACCACGCCGGTGGGGATGTCGACACCGGCCTGCCCGCCCATCACGGCCCGCAGCAGCACGTCGGAGCCGAGCACGATGATGACCCCGGCGATGCCGGACAACGGCAGCAGGACGCGGTGCCGGTGCACCCCCGGCACCACGGGGGCGAGCAGCCTGACGATCACCGGTGCGCACAGGCCGACGAAGCCGACCGGGCCGGTGAGGGTGACTGCCGCGGCGGAGAGCAGCACGGCCAGCACCATGACGGTGAGCCGGGTGCGCCGCACGTCGAGGCCGAGCACTGTGGCGGTGTCGTCGCCGAGGGCGAGGATGTCGAGGCGGTGCCCGAGCAGCACGAGCACGATGGCGGCGCCGACGATCACCGGAGCGAGTTGGGTCAGCGCGGTCAGGTCGCTCTGCACCAGCGAGCCGTTCCCCTAGGCGAACAGCCCGATGGTGGCCTGCTCGAACAGGAGCAGCAGCAGTGTGGTCACCGACCCGAGCGCCAACGCGGTCGCCGAGCCGGCGAGGATCAGCCGGGTGGTGCCGGCCTGCCCACCGGAGGACATCGCCATCACCAGGCCGGCGGCGGCCAGCCCGCCGCAGAAGGCGAGGCCGCCGGCGGGCAGCGCGGGCAGCGAGACGCCGAATGCGGCGACGGCCACGATCGCCAGGTGGGCGCCCGCGTTGACAGCGAGTGTGTCGGGGGAGGCGAGCGGGTTGCGGGCGATCGACTGCAACGCCGCCCCGGCGAATCCGAGCGCCACGCCGATGGCGAGCCCGGCGAGCAGCCGGGGCAGCCGGGACGCGATCAGGACGCGGGCCGCCTCGTCGTCGGCGCCGGTCGCGAGCCGCAGGAGGTCGAGGGCGCCGACGTTCGAGGTGCCCTGGGTGAGGTGCACCGCGCCGACCACGAGCAGCAGCAGGATCGCGGCGACGAAGACGACGGCGATGCGGGGCATGGTCGGGCGTCCGCCCGGAGCCGGCCGGGTGGCCGGCTCCGGGCGTGGGGGCGCGTTCAGCACGCTCACACCGTGTACGTCTTGACGAGTTCGTCGATGTACTGCTTGCCGGAGAGCGGGCCGCCGAAGGTCCAGATACCGTTGGGCATCTTGTGCAGGTTGCCCTTCTGCACGAAGGGCAGCGACTTCCAGATGGCGTTGCCGGCGAGACCGTCGGCGAACACGTCGTCGCCGTCGGAGGCGTTGTAGAAGAGGTGCATGTTCGGGTCCTTGAGGACCGTCATGCCCTCGACGTCGGTCTGGCCCAGGCCCCACACGTCATCGGTCTTGCCGGTCCAGGCGTTGGTGAGGCCGAGTTGGATGCCGATCTGGGAGACCAGCGCGCCAGTGCCGAACATCCGGATGCTGACGGTGCTGCCCTCCTTCCAGCCGTCGGCGATGGCGAACGGTCGGCCGGCGGCACCGGCGTCGGCGATCTTCTTCTTGCCGTCGGCGATGGCCGCGTCGAAGTCGGTGAGCAGCTTCTGCGCCTCGGTGGTCTTGCCGACCGCCTTCGCGATCATGTTGAGGTCGGTGCGCATCCGGCCGAGGTTGTCGGTGGCGTCACTGCCCTTGGCGACCACCACGGGCACGAACTTCTCCAGCTGAGTGACGATGTTGGCGCCCCGGTCGTCCTCCATCACGACGAGGTCGGGCTGGAGGGCGACGATCGCGTCGACGCTGGGCTCCCCGCGGACCCCGACGTCCTTGACGCCGGGATCGAGCTTCGCGGAGGTGACCCAGGTGCCGTAGCCCTTGGGGTCGGCGACGCCGACGGGCATGACGCCCAGGCTGACCAGCAGCTCGACCTCGCCCCACTCAAGCCCGACGACCTTGGTCGCCGGCGCCTTGAGGGTGATCTCCTTGCCCCGGCTGTCGGTGACGGTGACCGGGCCGCCGGACGCCGAGGCGGAGGTGTCGGGGGCCGCGGCGTTCTCGGTGGTGCCGCAGGCGCCGAGCGTCAGCGCGGCCACGACGGCGATGAGGGCTGTGAAACGGGTACGGGTCATGACGGTCTTTCTCTGCTGTGGATGGGGGTGTTCAGACCAGGGCGCGGATCTGGTGCCGCCCGACCGGGCGGGTGGTGACCAATCCGCTGACCGGGTCGGTGGTCACCTCGATGCGGATCCCGTAGGTCTCGGTGAGGGCGTTCTCGGTGAACACCGTTGCCGGGGTGCCGGTGGCGCGGACCCGGCCCTGCTGCAACAGGACCACCTCGTCCGCCACTGCGGCCGCCTGGTTGAGGTCGTGCAGCACGACGCCGACGGCGACGCCGTGATCGTCCGCGAGGTCACGGACCAGGTCGAGGATCTCCACCTGGTAGCGCAGGTCGAGAAATGTGGTGGGCTCGTCGAGGAGTAGAACCGGGGTGTCCTGGGCGAGGCAGGTGGCCAACCAGACCCGCTGCAACTCGCCTCCGGAGAGTTCGTCGACCGGACGGTCGGCCATCGCGGCGACGCCGGTGACGTCCATGGCGCGTGCGATGGCGGCGGGACCGTCCGGGTCCTCGGTGCGCCAGCGCCCCCGGTAGGGGTGGCGGCCGTAGCCGACGACGTCGCGGACGGTGACGCCGCTGGGCACCGGCCGGCTCTGGGCGAGCAGGGTGACCCGCCGGGCGAACTCCCGGGCCGCGAGGCTGGCGGCCGTGACGCCGTCGGCGAGGTGCACGATTCCGGCCTCGATCGGGTGCAGCCGGGCCAGGGCCCGCAGCAGTGTGGACTTGCCGCTGCCGTTGGGTCCCACCAGTGCGGTGACGGCGCCCGCGCGCAGGTCGATCACGGCACCGTGCACCACCGGCACACCGTGATAGCCCAGACGAAGGTCGACGCCGGACAGGCTGCGCTCCCCGTTGACCGACGCCAACTCGTTCTGCATGAGGTTAGGCTAACCTAACCGAATGACGGCCTGTCAAGCCGGTCGTGGGGCAGTGACCGGCCCGGCGGACCGGTGGTCGTCGGGCCCGTGCGTGCGTGGGGGATGCTGGGTCCGTGCACATCGCGACCCTCGGCCCACTCGCCGTCGACGGCCAGCCCGTTCGGGGTGAACGGCTCGCGGCGGTGCTCCGCGCGCTCGTCGACGCGCGGGGGCGGGCGGTCTCCGTGAGCCTGCTCGTGGACGCCGTCTGGGACGGTGCTCCACCGGACGACGCGACCGGCGCCGTCCAGGCGCTCGTGTCCCGGGTGCGTCGTCTCGGGCTGCCCGTGGTCGCGGTGCCGGGCGGATACCGGCTGCCCGCCGAGGAGATCACCGTCGACGCGGTTGAGGCGCGCGCGCTCGTCGATCAGGCCGGCGCCGTGCTCCGGTGCGGTGACGTCAGTGCCGCCCGCGGCCTGGCCGACCAGGCGCGGGCCCTGTTCCCCGAGGTGCCGGAGTTGGTCAGCGCCGAGGACAGCCGCCTGTTCGCGGAGGTCGCCGCGCTGCGCGCGCAGGCGGCACTCGCCGGCGCGGGCCCGTTCGACGAGGTGGACCTGGGCCGACTCGTCGCGCGGACACCGCCGGACGAGCCGTCCGCCGCCCTGCTCGTCCGGGTGCTTGCGGCACAGGGACGGGAGGCGGAGGCGCTGGAGGTGGTCGAGCGACTGCGCGCCGAGCTGGCCGACCGCTACGGCACCGACCCGTCGCCCGTGATCACGAGCGTCCACCTGGCGCTGCTGCGCGGTGAACTCACCGCACCGCCCGTCGCGGCGCCGCCCCGGCAACAGGCCCGGATCACGCTGCCCGCCGCGTGGCGCCGCCCCATGGCCGCTCTCGTCGGGCGGGAGCGGGACGTCAAGGCAGTCACCGACGCGCTAGCCGAGACACCCGTCGTGACGATCGTGGCGACCGGCGGGGCGGGCAAGACCCGGCTCGCCGCCGAGGTGGCCAGGCGGACGGCAGCGGGTGGACGGGCGGTCCGCGTGATCGAACTCGCTGGTCTGCGCTCGCCCGACGAGGTGCTGCCCACTGTGCTCGCCGCGCTCGGCGGTGCGGACACCACGTCGACCGGCGGCAACCTGGGCCTGGAGCGGCGGATCCTCAGCCCCGAGGATCGGCTGCGCGCCGTGGCGCCGGACCTCGACGGTCTGGTGGTGCTGGACAACTGCGAGCACGTGCTCGACGCGGTGGCCGTCGTCGTCGCGGACCTGGTCGCGGCGGCCTCGTCGGAGGTCGCGGTGCTCGCGACGAGCCGCGCCCCACTGGGCCTGGTCGGCGAGTTGGTGCACCGGCTGACCGCGTTGCCGGACGCCGACGCGCTCGCGCTGGTCGAGTCCCGAGCACGGGCCGGTGGCGCCGTACCGACCTGGGACACCGAGCGAGCGCTCGCCTTGTGCCACCGGCTCGACAACCTGCCGTTGGCCCTCGAACTGGCCGCCGCGCGACTGCGGCACATGCCGATCGACGACGTGCTCGCCGGGCTGACCGACCGGTTCGCGCTGCTCGACGACGCCCTGCGCGGCCTGCCCGAGCGGCACGCGAGCCTGTGGGCGCTTGTCGACTGGAGCAGGGAACTGCTCGACGAGGCCGACCGCGACCTGCTCCAGCGGGTCGCTGTCATTCCCGCACCGTTCACCGCGGACCTCGCCGCCGCCGTCGCGCAGGCCCCGGACGTCCGTCGCGGCCTGGCGACCCTCGTCGAACAGTCCCTGTTGACGCTGGTCGAGGGGGACGGTCCGCCGCGTTACCGCATGCTCGAAACGGTCCGTGAGTACGGCGAGGCCCGGCTGGACGCGGCCGGTGCCCGGGATCAGGCCATGGCCGGCCTGGTCAGGTGGGCGCGGGAGCAGGCCGTCGCGCTGGCCGCCCGCTTCATCGGCCCCGGCCAGGTCGAGGCGCTGCACCGTTGCGCCGCCGAGCAGGACAACCTGGTCGCGGGCCTGCGATGGGCAATGGCAGCGGACGACGAGCCCGCCTCCGTCGACGTCGCCACCGCGCTGTTCCACCTCTGGTCGGTGCGGGGCCTGCACCTGGAGGTCCTCGCCTGGGCGCGCGGGCTGCTGCACATCGACGACCCGCAGTGGCGGCTGCGGTCGGCGACCCTGCGCGGGGCAGCCAGTGGCCGGCCACTTCCCAACGCCGACCGGCTGGCCTGGACCTGCGTGGTGATCAGCGTGAACGCCGGCGTCAGCGCCGACCTGCGGCCCGCCGTGCTCGCCCGGCGGGCGCTGCGGACGCTCCTGACCGAACGTCCCGCCGAGGTGTCGTCCCGGTTGACCGCTCTCGCGTCGGCACTGCCCGGCTTCGACGCCGCCGACGTGGAGCAGAGCCTGAAGAGCGCCACCGAGATGGTCGCGCACCCAGACCCGTACGTGCAGGGGCTGGGGCTGTTCGCACGCGCTGCGGTACGGGAGAACGGCGGCCTGCCGGACGCGTCGATCAGCGACGCCGAGCAGGCGTACCACCGCTTCGAGGCCGCCGGCGACCACTGGGGCATGGCGATGGCGGCGGGTGCGGTCGGGCAGTTCCTGGTCCCGGGCGGGGACGCCCGGTCGGCCGAGTGGTTGACCCGCAGCGTCCGGCACATGGAGTTGGTCGGCGCCACGCAGGACGCGCGGTCGATTCGGGTACGGCTGGACGTGCAGCTCGCCCTGACCGGCGATGCGGAGGCGGAGCGGCGACTGGGCGAGACGGCCGCGCTGGGCCAGGCCGAGCAGGTCGACGCCGCGCAGGCGCTGCTCGGCCTGGCGCACCTCGCCTGGCAACGTGAGCGGTACGACGAGGCGCTCGCCCACGCCGACGAGGTGACGCGGGTCCTCGCCGGCTGGGTCGGGCCGCAGCCACAGCCGCGCGTGATGCTCCGGGCCACGGCGGCGATCATCTATTTGCGGGTCGCGCAGGTTGGTCGGGTGTCGGGCACCGACGCCACCGTTCAGGCGGCCGCGATGCTGGCGCTCGCCCGCGACGACGCGCTGACCTCCCGGGACCTGCCGGTGATCGGGGCGTGGGCGTCGGGCGGCGCGGAGTTCGCGGCGTACCGGGGTGACGTCGACGCCGCCCGCGAACTGGCAGTACTCGCGAAGCGGATCGGTACCCAGATCGAGATGTTCTTCCCCTTCGAGAACGGCGAACGGCTCAACGCCATCCTCGGAAACGAGGAGCAGCGTGAGCCGTTGCTTGCCGCGTGGCGTGAGCGGCCACCCGCCGCGGCCGTCAGCCGGATCCGTGAGCTGATGGACGACCTGCTCGCGTAGGTCAGATCTTCTTGCGGTACGCCCGCAGCGCCAGCGGCATGAACACCGCGACGAAGCCGGCGCACCAGGCGAGCGTCCACCACACGTGGTTGCCCAGTGGGGTGCCGAGGAACAGCCCGCGTACCGACGCCACCAGGTGGGTCATCGGGTTGACGTCCACGAACGCCTGCATCCAGCCCGGCAGGGTGTCGGCGCCGACGAACACGTTGGACGCGAAGCTCAGCGGCATGATCAACGCGAACATCACGCCCTGTACGGCACCCGCGGTCCGCACCTTCATCGACACCAGCACCGGCAGCCAGCTCAGGCAGAGCGCGAACAGCACAGCGAGCAGACACCCGGCGATCGCCCGGAACGGGTCGGTGTCGATCCGGAAACCCATCACGTAGCCGATCGCGAGGGTCGACACGGTGACGATGACGTACCGGACGACGTCGCCGAGGACCGCGCCGACCAGTGGTGCGGAGCGGGGGATCGGCAACGACCGGAACCTGTCGAAGATGCCCTTGGCGATGTCGGTGTTGAGGTTGACGCCGATCGCGATGGCGCCGGTCGCGATCGTCTGCGCCAGGATGCCGGGCAGCAGGAACTGAAGGTAGTCGTGGGTCGATCCGGCGACGGCGCCGCCGAAGACGTACACGAAGATGATGAGGAACAGCACCGGTTGCAGTGTGACGTCGATGAGCGCCTCGGGCGTACGCCAGGTCTTGATGAGGCTGCGCTTGGCGAGCGCCAACGAGTGCCGGACCAGCCGGAACGGCCGAGGGTTCGGCGCGGTCGTCGAGAGTGCGCGGCTTCTCGTGGGCGCGGTGTCGGTCAGAGTGCTCATGCCGCGACCTCCGTGGGGCGGGTGGTGTCGTCTTCTGATGCCGTACGCCCGGTGAGGGTGAAGAACACCTCGTCGAGGCTCGGCAGGTGCAGGGAGAGTTCAGTGACCGCGATGCCGGCCGTGGCGAACCGCGCCACGCTCTCGGTCAGGGCCGCGTCGTCGGTGACCGGCACCGCGAGCACGCCCTTGCGGATCTCGTCGGCCTGCGCGCCGGAGCCGACCTGGGTCAGGATCTCCGCGGTGCGGGGCAGCTGAGCCGGATCGGACGGCCGGACCTCCAGGGTCTGCCCGCCGACCACCCGCTTGAGCCCTTCGGGGGTGTCGTGCGCGATGACCCGACCGTGGTCGATCACCGTGATCGCGTCGGCGAGCGCGTCGGCCTCCTCCAGGTACTGGGTGGTGAGCAGCACCGTCGAACCGTTGTTGACAAGCGTTCGGACCACGTCCCACATGTCCTCGCGCTTGGCCGGGTCGAGGCCGGTCGTCGGCTCGTCCAGGAAGATCACGTCGGGGGAGCCGACCAGGCTGGCGGCCAGGTCCAGCCGTCGCCGCATGCCCCCGGAGTAGGTCTTGGCCTGACGGTTCGCGGCATCGGTCAGGTCGAACCAGTCGAGCAGCTCGGCGGCCCGTCGCCGGGCGCCGGCGCGCCCCAGCTCCAGCAGGGTGCCGAACAGCTCCAGGTTCTGCCGTCCGGTCAGGTCCTCGTCGACCGAGGCGTACTGGCCGGTGAGTCCGATACTCTGCCGAACGCGCTCGGCGTCCCGTACCACGTCGAAACCGCTGATTCGGGCGGTCCCGCCGTCCGGGGTGAGCAGGGTGGAGAGGATGCGCACCGCGGTGGTCTTGCCGGCGCCGTTGGGCCCGAGCACCCCGAGCACCGTCCCACGGGGAACGGCGAGATCCACGCCCTGTAGCGCCCTCGTCTTCCCGAATGTCTTCACGAGGCCCTCGGCCTCGATCACCAGGTCAGCTGTCATGCGCCCAGTCTGCGCGGGCCCGCTGACACCGCCCCGACACGCCACCGACACCGGCTGACACGGGGGCCGAGAGGGAAGGGCGGCCAGGGTGTGCACATCCACACCGACGGTCGGCGTCACGATATGCTGGCCACGGCAGAGCGCCTGCCCGCGCCCGATGTGGTGGCCCACGCCTGACCGCATGATTGGGGCCAAGAGTCTCCGACTCCGCGCCGATCTGTCGACTCTCGGCGTGCCGGCCACGCCGCCCGTTCGGTGGAGTGCGTGGGGCTGCACCGGAGGCGTCATGTCTGATCCCACCCCCCGACGGACCCCGACCCCGGGACGCGCCCGCAAGCGCGCCATCCGGGAGCATGCAGCCCGGGCCGGCGTCGCCTACTCCGAGGCGGCCCGGCAGCTTGAGGCGGTCGGCCTCCGGCCCGGCGAAACCCTTTCCCGGTACGGGCGGACGATCTATCCGATCGGGTTCGACCCGCATCGCCAACTGCTCGTCGAACGTCGTGAGCGGCGGTCGTTCGAGGAGCGGGTGTCGGACACCAGGCGGGCCGCGATCCTGCCCCATGGCCGCGCGCGGCACCTCGTCGAGCGGTTTCCGCCCAGCCGTGGGCGTACCGGCAGCGGGGTCGGCTCGCTCTATCACGGCGAGGGCCGCGAGGAACTGCTCGCGATGCTGTACATCGTGATCGTGGCCGAGTCGCCGGGGTTGCTGCCCGAGGTGGGGGACCTCGCCTGGATCGCGGAACTCGGCGAGGACACCGCGCTCGACACGGCCTGCGCCGACGTCGACCGCGAGGCCCGCCGCCTGCTCGACCAGGAGCCACTGGCCCTCTGGTCGCGCATCGAGCAGGCGCTGACCACTGTCGAACGCAGCGTGGACGGGCAGGTCCGACAGGAGGCGATCCGGCAGACCGCGCTCTTGAGGACGATGATGACGCCGCGTCTGGGATACGCGGGCGAGCCGTACGTGTCGGGGCTGCCCGTCGCTGGTGGCCGGCAGATCCTTGACGCGCTGCTGATCGTCGCCGACGACGGACATGCGCCGGGCACCCGGGTACGCCTGCTCAGGCAGCCGCACCAGGCGAAGTCGGCCACGATCGTCGGCGCCCGGTGGGGTCGGTCAGGTCCGCCGGTGGGCTATCTCGTGTGGCTCGACGGGGCGACGGCACCGCTGCCGGCACGCCCCGAGGACCTGATTGTCCTGGCCGACCAGGAGACCACTCCGCGCTGAGCCGGGGCCGCACCACCTCGTCGATCGTGGAGTTGTGGTGGGCAACAAAGCCCTGAATAACCCTAATCCAGGCACCACAACTCCATGATCCACGAGGCCAGCCCGCCCGCCATGCCGCGATCTTGCACTTTCTGTCCCGACATAGGGGGCATTCCACACGTATGGGCAACCGAAAGTGCAAGATCGGCGGGGTGCGGGTGCGGGCGCGGGACATGGGCCGGCCGGGCTCTCTTGCGGGGAGCCCGGCCGGTGCGGTCGACGCCGTCGTAGAGCTGTCCGGAGCGCAGCGGGGGGAGGTGCTGCGGCGGGAGAGGTACGGACGGCGTGACCGCGCTCCGCGCGGTGGTCCACCTGCTCAGCTCGGTAGGCGGCCCCGCGTGGAGACGAAGTGGTACGACATGACGGCGAATCCGGGGTCACGGAGCAGCCGCCGGAAGGCGTTCAGTTGGTTGGGCGACAGCCCGGCCGCCAGCAGGTCCGGTTCCAACTGGCGGGAGTTGGTCTCGTAGAGCGACGTTCCGGTCGACCCGCCGGCCCAGCTCTGCGAGTGGGTGATGGTGTCCAGGTCGGTCAGACCGGCGAGGGCCATCTCGGTGTGTACGTCCTGCGCCCAGCCCAGGTCAGCGCCGTGGTCCTCCAGGACACCCATCATGGCGTCCATGACCTGCGCGAAGAGCTTCGCGGCGTCGTCGCTGGGCGCGGTCAGCACCCGCTGAGGTGCGGTGCAGTCGAACTCCTCGACCACCAGCCACCCGCCCGGGGCCAGCGCGCCGGTGAGCGTGCGCAGGACCCGTCGTCGATCGGGGAGGTGCAGCAGCACCAGCCGGGCGTGGATCAGGTCGAACGCGTCCCCGGGTGGCGGTTCGGTACGCACGTCGTGCTGGCGTACGTGCAGATTGCCCTCGGCCACGAGGTGGGTGGGGTCGATGTCGGTGGCCAGCACGTGCCCGTCGTCGCCGACCGCGCGGGCCATCCGGCGGGCCATCGAGCCGCCACCGGCCCCGACCTCCCAGCAGGTCGCACCCGGCTCCAGCACCGGGCGGGCCAGCCGACGCGTCGTGATCGGATCCAGGAAGGACTCCAGCGCGTGCATCTGGGGAACGGCGTCCGGTGCGCCGTTGTCGAACGTGTACGTGTCATCGCTCGTAGCGGTTGTCATCGGTGTCTACCTCTCCGTGAAGGGTCGGGTGACTCGAGAAGGGTCGGGTGACTACGGGGTGTCGGCCCAGAGCCGAGGGGTCGATCGGTTGGCCGGGGGCGGCGCAACGGCGGCAACGCTCAACATCGCCACCAGTGGGGCCGGATCGCGGCGGGCCTCCGCGGTCGGCCGGTCGTAGACCACTCGGCCGTACTCCAGCACCGCCACCCGGTCCGCGAGCTCGATGGCGTGTTGGAGTTGCTGCTCCACGAGCAGCACGGTCAGGCCGTCGGCGGCGAGACCGTTGACGAGTTCACGAACCCGTGCGGCCAGATCGGGCGAGAGCCCCTCACATGGTTCGTCGAGCAGCAGCACCCGAGGTTGGCCGAGCAGCGCACGGGCTATCGCCAGCATCTGCTGCTCGCCGCCGGAGAGTTCGCAGCCGCGGTGTCGCAGCCGCACCGCCAGCCTCGGCAGCAGTTCCAGGGTCCGGGCGACCGTCCAGCCCTCGCCGCCGGAGGTGGGGGCCCGCCACGGCGCGGCCGCCAGGTGCAGATGCTCGGCCACTGTCAACCGGGAGAAGACCCGTCGGCCCTGCGGGACGAGACCGACGCCGGACTGGGCGATGCGATGCGGTTGTCGGCCGGCGACGTGCACGCCGCCGATCTCGATGCGACCGCTGGTCGCCCGCACCAGCCCGGCGATGGTGTGCACGAGCGTGCTCTTGCCCGCCCCGTTGCGACCCACCACGGCCTGGATGCTGCCCGGGCGTACCCGCAGGCTGACCTCGTGCAGGACGATGCCCCCGCCGTAGCCGGCGCAAAGACGATCCACAGTGAGCATCAGGCCACCCCGTCGGCGTAGGCCTGCCGCACCAGCGGCGAGGTACGGATCTCGTCCGGTGTGCCGGCGGCCAGCGTCTGACCGTCGCGCAGCACCGTGACCGTGTCGGAGAGGGCGTACACCAGGTCCAGTCGGTGTTCGACAAGCAACACGGCGACCGCCCTGGGCAGCGCCTGGAGCACCTCGACCAGCCGGCCGACCTCGATGGCGGACAGCCCGGCCGCCGGTTCGTCGAGGAGCAGCAGGCGAGGGCGGCCGGCCAGGGCCATCGCGATCTCCAACTGGCGGCGTTGCCCGTGTGCGAGGTGCCCGGCGGGCACCGCCGCGACGGCGGTGAGCCCCATCTGGTCCAGCAGCGGGCCGGCCAGGCGCTGTGCGGCGCGGCGGCGTCCGCCCGGCCACCACCGGCGGCCGGGGATGACCCGTGGCAGGGCGGCCACCACGACGTTCTCCGTCGCGGTGAGCGTCGGAAAGACCGCGGGTCGTTGGTGGATGCGGTTGATGCCCCGCCGGGCCCGGGCTGGCGGGCCGAGCCGACCGACGTCCCGTCCGTCGAACCGCACCGTGCCGCGTTGCGGCTTGGTGGACCCGCCGAGCACGTTGAGCAGTGTCGTCTTGCCGGCCCCGTTCGGGCCGATCAGCGCGTGCCGCTGGCCGTCGTGGATGCGCAGGTCCACGCCGTCGAGTGCGGCGAGCGAGCCGTACCGCACGCTGATCCCCTGGGCTTCCAGCAGGCCGGTCATCGGTGCAGCTCCGCAACGCTGGCCTGGTCATGGGCGGCTGGCTGCTCCGGCTGTCGCGCCGGGACGCCCGGGAGGCGGAGCCGACCCCGGGCCCGGTTGACGCCGGTGGGCAACAGGTAGACAGTCGCCACGAACAGCGCGCCCAGCACCAGTGGCGCGTGGCCGGGCAGCACCCCGAACAGCCAGTCCCGGACGGCGATGACCAACGCCGCACCCACCAGGGCGCCACCCACCGAGGCGGTGCCTCCGATGACGACGCCGAGCAGCAGCAGCGCGGACGTGTCGAAACCGAAGTCGGCGGGGGAGATGTACTGCTGGGCGACGACCAGCAGCGAGCCGGCGGCACCGGCGATCGCCCCGGCGGCGATGTGCGCGCCGGACAGGTGCAACGCCACCCGGTGTCCGCTGGCCCGCAGCCGCGTCTCGTCGTCGCGGCCGGCACGCAGCACCAGCCCGGCCCGGGTACGCAGCAGCACCAGCACCGCGCCGACCAGCGTGGCCACGACGACCAGGGCGTACAGGTAACGGGCCTGATCGCTGGCCAGGGCCGGGAGCCCCCAGAACGGGCGGACCGCCGGGATGCCGGCCAGCCCGTCCGTGCCACCGGTCACCGACCGCCACCGCCCGAGGACGATGACGACGAGTTCACCGATGGCCAGGGTGATCATCAGGACGATCACCCCTCGGGCGTGCACGACGAGCGGCACGGTGAGCGCGGCCAGCAGCGCCCCGGCTGCCGCAGCGACGACGAGCTGCACGACGCCGATGTCGGAGACTCGGCTGCCGACCACGGCGCAGGCGTAGGCGCCGGCCGCGTACGGTGCGGTCTGGCCGAGGGTGGGCATGCCGGCGACGCCGGTGAGCAGCGCCACGCTCACTCCGACCAGTGCCAGCGCCAGCGTCCGGGCCAGGATCGCCGTTGTGTAGTCGTCGACCACCCAGGGCGCCACGACCAGGCCGACCAGGACCAGCGCCGCGATGCCGCCCCGAAATCGCCGGATCACCTCGCCCCTCATGCCGCCCTCCACCTGCCGGCCAGGCCACGCGCCCGCACGGCCAGCACTGCCGCCATGGCGGCGAACAGCAGGAACGGCGCGGCGGAGGGCAGCAGCGCCACCCCCAGCGTCTGGATCTCGCCGATCGCGAGCGCGGCCAGCAGGGTGCCCGCCATCGACCCGAGACCACCGAGGACGACCACCACCAGGGAGAGCAGCAGCACCGTGTCGGCGGTGCCCGTGCCGGGGCCGATGATGGGCGCGCCCAGGACACCGGCCGCACCGGCCAGCGCACCGGCGGCGGCGAGCACACCGGCCCGGATCCATGCCGGACTCACTCCCAGACAGGCGACCATCTCCGGGTCGTCGACGGCCGCCCGGACCAGCATCCCGGCCCTGGTGTGTCGCACCACCAGGTAGAGGGCGCCGGCGAGCACCGCCGCGACGACGATGAAGACCAACCGGTACGCGGCGTAGCGGTGACCGGCGACCATCACCGACCCCTCCAGGGCTGCGGGCACTCGGACCTGAGGGTTGTCGGGCCCGAAGCCGGCGACGAGCAGGCTGCCGCCGGCCAGCGCCACCCCGAACGTCAGCAGCGCCTGGCTCAGGTGATTGCCGGTGGCGACCGGTGTGAGCAGGCCGGCCAGGAGCACCCCCGTCGCGGCGGCGGCCAGCACACCGACGGCGAGGGCCAACGCCAGGCTCGCCCAGCCGCCGTCGAGCAGCGCCGCGGCGGTGTACCCGCCGATCGCGTAGAGCAGGCCGTGCGCCAGGTTGAGGATGTTGGCGACGCCGAAACAGAAGACCAGGCCCGACGCGGCGACGAAGACGAGCAGCCCGTAGGCGACTCCGTCCAACGCCGGGATCAGGTACGGGTCGATCCGGTTCGTGCCGGCCGCCACCGCTATCACCGGCCGACGGTCGCGAGGTCGCCCACGACGGTGTTGGACAGTGCCCGGCCGTCCTGGCGGACCTGCCGCAGGTACCACTTCTGCACGGGGGAGTGCGTGGTGGTGGAGAACTGCCAGGTGCCGCGCGGGCTGGCGATCTGGCCGAGTTGGCCGATGGCGGTGTTGATGGCCTCGGGGGTCGGGTTGCTTCCGGCGGCGCCGATCGCCCGGTCCAGCACCGCCGCCGCGTCGTACGAGGCGAGCGCGTAGGTGGTCGGCGAACCGTCGTGCTTCGCCTTCCACGCGGCGACGAAGGCGCGGTTCTCCGCGTTGTCGAGGTCGGGCGAGTAGTTGAGCACCGAGTAGATGTCCCGGGCGGCCTCGCCCTGCGCGTTGAGCACACCGCCCTCGGTGAGGAACCCGGCCGCGTACAACGGGATGTCCTTGATCTCGGACTGGGCGTACTGCTTCACGAAGTCGACGGCGGCGCTGCCGGCGTAGAAGGTGTAGACGGCGGCCGCGCCGGAGGCCTTGATGCGGGCGAAGTACGGGAGGAAGTTGGTGGTTGCCGGGAACGGCGTGAAGGTCGTCTTGCCGTCGTCGTTCGCGAGCTTCCCGCCGATCTTGCCGAACGCGTCGGTGAAGCCGCGCAGCTCGTCCCAACCGCCCTGGTAGTCCGGGCCGATCGCGTACACGGAGCCCTTCACGTTGTCACGGACGTGCTGGGCGATCGCCGCCCCGGGCTCGTCGGAGAGGTACGAGGTGTGCCAGACCCGGGAGACGTCCTTGAGCTCCGGCCGGCCGTTGGAGCCGACCAGTGGCACCTTGGTCTCGTTGAGCACGGGGGTGACTCCGGCGACCGAGCCGCCACCGACGATGCCGGTGAGCGCGGACACCCGGTCCTGCTTGAGCAGCTTGGTCGCCGCCGGGACAGCGGTCTGGGCGCCGTTGCCCTCGTCCGCGACGATGAGGTCGACCTGCCGGCCGCCCAACTTTCCGTCGTG
Source organism: Micromonospora sp. NPDC048842 (assembly GCF_040649935.1). Lineage (NCBI taxonomy): Bacteria > Bacillati > Actinomycetota > Actinomycetes > Micromonosporales > Micromonosporaceae > Micromonospora > Micromonospora sp. NPDC048842. The sequence goes on from NZ_JBEZGK010000010.1 coordinate 159,663, forward strand.
GGTGTCCAGGTAGAGCTGGAAGCCGTCGCGGATCTCCGTACCGACAGCCTGGTACGTCCCGGACAGTGACGCGAGCAGGCCGATCTTTATCGAGCCGCCGGCGCTCGTGCCCGGTGCGTCGTCGCCGCAGGCCGTGCTGGTGGTCAGCACGGCGGCGAGCAGCGCGGCGGTGAGGGCACGGCTGCGCCAAGGCGTGGTGAGAGGCATGTCTAACTCCAGAGGAAGGGGAAGGGGTCTCCGGCGTGGGGGCGCCGGGGTGGTCAGCGGCTGCGGGCGAGCGCCGCTCGGGCAGCGGGGGTCAGCGCGTCCCCGATGCGGTTGGCCAGCTCGGTCATCTCGTAGGAGACCTTGCCCACGTCGCACTCGGGCGCGGCGAGCACCAGCAGCGAGGCGCCGTCGTTGAAGGCCATGGAGAACATGAACCCGCCCTCGAGCTGGGTGACGTTGGAGATCACCGCGCCGGCGTCGAAGAAGGCCGCGGCCCCCCGCAGCAGGCTGACCAGCCCGCTACCCGTGGCGGCCAACTGGTCGGCCCGGTCCGGTGGCAGGTCGCGGGTGGCGGCCACCATCAGGCCGTCGCTGGAAATGGCGATCGCGTGGCTGACCTCGGTCGCGCGGGCCGCGAAGTTGTCCAGCAGCCAGCCGAGATCCTGTTGGTCGGTCACGTGCTCTCCTGTCGCGTCATTTGTTACCGAGGTTGATCGGGGTGCGCCGTCGGTTCGCCACGCCCCGCGCGTACGCGGCCATCGCCGTTGCCACCTGCGCCGGGTCGCGGTACTCGGACCGTTGCTGCTGCTGGGGCACCGTCACGCCGCCGGGCACGAGGTGCCGTTGCGGCTGTCGTTTGGGCAGGCCGGAGTTGGTGGTCGTGGCGACCTCGGGGGTGTGCGCCTGGGCGGCCGTACGCCAGGCGTCGTCGGCGGGGCTGGACCACTGCTGGCCGTTCTGGCCGTCCTGGCCGTCGACGACGTCGTTCTGGAACCAGTGGTTGACCTGTTCGAAGATGAGCAGCTCCTCGGTGGGCGCGTCACCCCGGTCCGGGGGTGGGGGAGCCGGTCGGAAGACCGGCGCGGCCGGCAGTGTCCGTTCGGTCGGAGGGCGTCCGGCCGTGGGTTCGGGGCGCGGCTGGTACGGCGGCGGAGGGCTGGGCGTCCGCGCCGCCCGCCGCGACAACCGGCCGGGTGCGAGCAGGTACTCCTCCGGTGGCAGCGACCGGATGATCGCCGCGGGCAGTGTCGCCTCGGCGAGGATGCCGCGTCGGGGGCCGCGTCGCAGTTGGACGGTGGCGCCCAGCCGGGCCGCGAGCTGGCCCACGACGACCAGCCCCATCGCTCGTACGGCGGCCACGTCGATGGCCGGTGGGCGGGCCAGCAGCTCGTTGAGCTGCTGCATCCTTTGCGTGGACAGCCCCACACCCTCGTCGCTGATCTGGACGATGACACGGTCTCCCAGGCTCCGGCCGCTCACCCAGGTCTCGCTGCCCGGCGGCGAGTACGTCGTTGCGTTGTCCATGAGTTCGGCGAGCAGGTGCACGACCTCGTCGACGGTCTTGGCAGCCACCGCGACGTCCCCGTCGATCATGCCGAGCCGGACCCGCGCGTAGTGCTCGATCTGGGACAGCGCCGCCTGGAGCACCTGTTGCAGCGGAACGTCGCGCTGGCGTACGCGACCCACGCCGACGCCGCCGAGCACCAGCAGGCTGGCGTTGATCCGGCCCATCCGGGTCGCCAGGTTGTCCAGTGTGTACAGCTGGTCGAGCCGGTCGGGGTCGGTCTCGTCCCGCTCGACCAGGTCGACCTGGGCCAGGACGGCGTCGACCAGTCGCTGTTCGCGGCGGCTGAGGTGGATGAAGATGTCGGCGGTGTTGGCGCGCATGACGGCCTGCTCGGCGGCGGTCCGCACGGCGGCCTGGTGCACAGCGGTGAACGCCTGACCCAGTTCGCCGATCTCGTCGTCGCTGGACGGTTCGAGGGCGGCACTGGACTGCTGGTTGGCCAGCTTCTGTGGGTCGACGGCGGCGCTGCCGGGCTGTTGGAGCTGGGCCACCACGGCGGGGAGCTGTTCGAAGGCGACGGCGTTGGCAGCGTCCCGCAACCGGCGCAGCCGTCGGGTGATCTGCCGTGCGACGGCCCAGGTCACCAACGCGGTCAGGATCAGGGCCAGGAGGACGCTGGCCGCCTCGGCCACGGCCCGGCGGCGCTGGTCGGCGTGCGCGGTCCGAACGTCGTCGCGGACCGCCCCGTCGACCCGGGCGCGCAGGTCGGCCAGCCGGGCGGCGCGCGTCTGGGTGGTGGACACCCAGGCGTCGGTCTCGAGTTTCAGCTGCGACCCCGGCTGGGCCCGGGACACCTCGTCCTGCATCCGTTGCAGGGCCAGCGCCTCCTTGCCGGTGCCGGCCTGCTCCCACCAGTTGCTCCACTCGGGTGGGGCCAGGGCCAGGAACGACAGGCTCGATTCGGTGTAGCTGGTGCGGGCGGCAGTGATGTCCTGCTGCATGGCAGGGGTCAGTTCCCCGCCCGCTACGGCACGCAGCACGGCGACCTGTTGCTGACCGATGGCCTCGGCCGTCTTCGACAGCGCCGCCGAGGCCCGGATCCCGTCGGCGAGTGGGGCGTCCACCACGCCGTGTGAGACGTTTTCCCGGAAGCTGATGAGGTCGGCGATCGCGATGCGGTAGCTGAAGGTCATCGCCGACACCGACGCGTGCGTGGCGGTGCGCACCTGGGTACGCAGCGGGGCGAGGCCGTCCAGAGCGGCATCGATGCGCCGCAGGAGAGCCGAGCTGGTGCCGTTGTCGGTGGACAGTCGGTCACGCTGCCCGCGGTAGCGGGCGACGGCGCCATCGGTGGCGGCCATCTCCACGCCGAAGGCGTCCTGCTGCTCGGGCCGGGCATAGGTGAGCAGGTCGGCGGCGGCGATGCGTTCGCGTTGCAGGCGGTAGGCCAGGTCGCCGGCCTCGGCACCGACCCGCGCCAGGATCTGCAGGTCGCTGGCGCGAGCCGTCTGGCGTGCGCTCTCGGTCAGTGCGAGACCGGCGAAGCCGATCACGGCGACGAGCGGGGCCGCGACGATGAGGCGCATCCGGCCGGCTATCTTCCAACCGCGTCGGCGGGTCGGGTAGGGTCTGGCCGCGTGGGACCGGGTGCTCGACGCCAAGATTGACTCCCACGACTCGTCGATGACGGTCTATACGCACGTTGCCGAATGCAAGTCCCATTCGGCCGGAAGCCGCGCTCGTAGACCAGACCTGGCCGTGGTACAAACTGCCCGTACCAGCATCTGTACCCAACGTCAGCGGCCGGTGACGCCGCGAGGTCGGGGCGGATTCGTCGGGTCAGCGCTGGTTGTCGAGGGGTTCGGCCGACGGGTGCCGTCGCTCCGGTTCATCCGGTTCGGGTTGGCCGTTGAGCACCTGGCCGATCAGCTCCCGCAACTCGTCGATGGCGTCCACCACGGCGCCCGGGTCGCGCGCGTCACGCCGCCCACGCTGACGCGGCACCTGCCGATCCAGTCGAGGCGGCTCCGGCGCGCGAGGGCCTCGGCGACCGTCGGCCGCCAACTGCTCGGCCGCGACCTGCGGCCACAGTGCGGCCAGCCGGCCGCCGGTGTCGAGCACGTCATCGCAGCGCAGTGCGAACTCGTGGCTGCCGAACCGGCGACCTGACTCGACCGCCGCGACCGTCTCGCGGCTGAACCGCACCAGGTCCGCAAGGGCTCGTTGGGTCAGGCCCTGTTGGACGCGGCAGTCGCGCAACTCCCGTCGGAACCGCTGACTGGCCGCAGAGTGAGCCGAGCTCGACGGGGACGTGTGCTCCATGCGCTCACCTTCGTGGAACGGATATTCAGCAGCGGACGCCAGATCGAGATTGACCGATGAGCCGAACATTCACAGAGGGCAATTCTTAACCCAGGAAGCGATGGGTGTGAAGACGTTCACCGGTATGGATCGTCGGGAAAGGTGGGAAAGGTGCACCCTCGACCCGGTGCCGGCACCGACGTGCCCGGGTGCAACGGTCGACGCCGGCCCACCCCACCCTCGGCTCGTCCGCAGGTCAGCGCCGCTGGCGCCAGTGCCCGCTCAGGCGGCGTGCACTTCGGCTGTCGCGCCATCCCGTGCCGCCGGCACGTCCGCGGCTGCCGGACCGTCGATTATCGCGAGCAGTGTGCGGTGCGCGCGGAACGCGACATTGGGTTTGTACGTGCGATGTTGCTCCGGTGACAATCTCAACCCGGGAATGGCTTCGGTGAGCCGGCTGAGGGCGATTGCGGCTTCAAGTCGCGCCAATCCCGCACCGATGCAGAAATGTGGACCGTGGCCGAACGACAGGTGATTGCCCACATCGGCCCGGTGTGGGTCGAACCGGTCCGGGTCGTGGAACGCCGCCGGGTCCCGGTTCGCCGCTCCGATCAACAGCAGGCAACGCGCCCCGGCGGGGATCGTCACCGCACCCACCGTGACATCCCGGGTGGTCACCCGCAGCCAGCCGTCGATGGCGGGCGAGAACCGGAGCGTCTCGCCCACGAAGGCGGGGACGAGCCCCGGGTCCGCGGTGATCGCCGACCAGCGCTGGGGAGCGGACAGGGCCTGGTCGAGGGCGTGCGCGAGCAACCCGGCCGTGGTCTCGTGACCCGCGACCAGGAGATTGAAGGCGAGGCTCGCCACCTCGGGCACCGTCAGCACGCTGTCGTCGTCGTCCCGGTAGTCCAGGGCACGGCTGATGAAGTCCTCGCCCCGGTGTCCACTGTCCATCCGCTGGCGGACCAGGTCCTCGCAGTAGTGCCAGAACTCCAGCAGGCCCTGGGCCAGGCGTACCTGCTCGGCCGGGTCCGGCTGCCCCCAGATGAGGGCTATCTGCCCGTCCGCCCAACTCCGGATCCGCCCGATGTCGGCGTCGGGCACCCCGAGAATGTCCAGGACCACCAGCAGGGGAAGTTCGGTCGCGAACTCCGGGATCAGGTCGACCTGATCGCCCTGTCGGGCGGCGAGACGGGACACCAACTGGTCGACCCGGCGTCGGATGATCGCCCCGTACTCGGCCTCGACCCGCTCGGCGGTGTTCGCGAAGGTCGCCCGTAGGGCCCGCCGGGTACGTGGGTGCGCCGGTGGGTCCGCGGCCGCCGTCGTGGGTGGCGCGTCGATCTGCATGATGACGTTCAGCGCCGGTGGACACACCTCGTAGACCGGGGCGAGGGTGAGGGCGTTGGCGAATGTCGTGGCGTCAGCGAGGGCCCGCCGGACGTCCGCGTGCCTGCTGATCAACCACAGGCCCAGATCCTCGGCGTAGTGCACCCCGTCGGGATCATCGAGAATGCGCCGCCACATGCTTGCCGGATCGGTGAGATAAACACCGCTGAACGGATTCAACCGCATGGAAAGCCTCCTGATGCACGCGGCGCGAAACCGGCAGCGCCCCCATTTGGCGATCCACTCCAGCCGGGCCGATAATGGCGTGCATCTGCCTCTGGCTCTTTACGGTGCGCTGGCCGGCCGTACAAGTCAAGATTGGTTCTTGTCTATTTATTGGCCGGCATGATTGCGTGTTGCAACAGCGGAGCGAATCTGGCCATGTGCAAGTTGCGGCGAGGTCCTTGCCCTGAAGCCGGCCCTGCCGAACCGTGCAATCGACTCGCCGCTTTCGCTCATGACCGGGGAAACGACCTCCGGGACGACGAGTGACGCCGGAGTCCGGTCACCGACCGCGACGGAAGGCGTCGGCGCTGACGAGAGGACCGAGCCCCGGGCGGGCGGAGCCGACCCCGCGACACCGTCCACGCGTCGCGGGGGTTCCGGCCCACGCCGGAACCCCCGCGCCTACTTCTTCTCGGAACGGCCCGGTCAGGGCGCAGCGGTCAGGGCGTCCACGGGGCGGCGATGGTCCAGGTGCTGTCGGCGGTCCACGACGTCGGCGTGTTGTACGCATCGCCGCCAGCGCCGTTGCTGAGCCAGACCTCCGCGTTGTAGTGCCGCAGGTACCTACCTCGGAAGTTGTACGACTCCAGCGACACGCCGGTGCCGGTCAGCCCGGTACGGGCGCACCAGGTGGCGTCGGCGCGCAGCAGCGCGGAGCCGTCGTCCGGCGAGTTGCGGACCCGGGAGTTCTGGTGACGCAGGTACTGCCCAGGAAAGTTGACCGACTCGAACGAGTAGCAACCGGCACCGGCCAGACCGGGCCGGATGGTGTACGTGGCGTCGGCCTTGAGCAGGCTGGAACTCGCGGCGTCGACCACCTCCGTGTAGGCCAGGCTGTCCTGGTGGCGTAGGTAACGGTTGGTGAAGCCGGGCGTGGTCACCTGCAACGACCGGCGGGTGTTGGTCGGCAGGGCGACGGGTGTCGAACTGCCGATGGTCTTCGAGGCGTTGATCAGGGCGGTGTTGGCGGCGCGTACCCGCGCCTGGTCCATTTTGATCACATGTCGGTCGTAGGTGACGAAGCCGTTCAGCTCACCCTCCAGGTCGGTGATCTCGGTGTAGATCGAGGCGCTGAGCCCCTTGCCGAGCATCAGGTTCTGGGTGCCCTGCACCAGCCCCACGTACCGGTCGGTGAGGGCGCTCGAACTGGACTGCCACTCGTACGCGAAGAAGCTGCCGCTCGGGCTGTACTCGTGGCCCGGCGTGTGCAGCCCCAGGCCGCCGAACTCACCGAGCACCGCGATCCGGCTGCTCGACGGTACGGGGGAATCCGGGCCGAGGTAGACGTGCCAGTCGTCGATGTCGCCGTTGCCGGGGTTGCCGAGGGACTGGCAGCAGTTGTGGCCGCTGTGCGGGTTGACCAGACGTGTCGGGTCCTGGTTCTTGAGGTTCTGCGCGACCCGCCTGGTGTCGGCGAGGGACCGCTCGCCCCAGCCCTCGTTGTAGGGCGTGTACGCGATCACGGCCGGTGAGCTGCGGTGCTCGTCGACGATCTCGCGTGCCTCGGCCTCGAACTGCGCCTGCTGGGCGTCGGTGGGGTCGACGTTCTGGGCGGTCAGCGACGGGATGTCCTGCCAGACCAGCAGGCCGAGCCGGTCGGCGTGGTAGAACCAGCGTTGCGGCTCGACCTTGATGTGCTTGCGCACCATGTTGAAGCCCAGGTCCTTGTGCTTCTGCAGGTCGAAGGCGAGGGCGGCGTCGGTCGGCGCGGTGTGGAGCCCGTCCGGCCAGTAGCCCTGGTCGAGGGTGCCGACCTGGAACACGAACTGGCCGTTGAGCTTGGGGCGCAACACCCCGTTGACCAGGCCGGTGGTGATCTCCCGCATGCCGAAGTAGTGCGTTGTCCGGTCCACTGTGGCGCCGCCGGCGCCGCGCAGGCTCACGCGGAGGTTGTAGAGGAACGGGTCGTCGGGTGACCAGCGGCGGGCGTTGGGCACCGGCACGCTGAAGTCGGTGAAGCCGCCGGTGGCCGAGCCGACCGCCGTCGCGCCGTTCAACGCCTCGGCGAGCACACTGTGCCCGCTCACGTCGCCCCGGGTGAAGACCCGGACCCGCAGTGTGTTGTTGCTCAGGTTCGGGTAGACGTCGACGCTGCTGATCGAGGCGGCGGGCACCGGCTCCATCCAGACCGTCTGCCAGATGCCGGAGCTGGGGGTGTAGAAGATCCCGCCAGGTGTCTTGGTCTGCTTGCCGATGGCGGGCAGGCTGCCGTTCTGCCGGGTGTCGGTGGGATCCCAGACCTTGACCACGATCTCGTTCGTCCCGGTGGTGAGCTGGGGCGTCACGTCGAAGGTGAAGGCGTCGTAGCCGCCGGTGTGCGCGCCGACCCGCACACCGTTGACCCAGACGGTGCTCTGCCAGTCGACTGCGCCGAAGTGCAGCAGGGTGCGCCGGCCCGACCAGTTCGCCGGGACGGTGACGGTGCGTCGGTAGAACAGGTAGTTGCGGTTGTCGTTGGCGGCCCGCTGGATGCCGGACAGGGCGCTCTCCACCGGGAAGGGCACGTTGACCCGCTCGGGCAGGTTGGTGCCGAACTGCGGGGCGTCGTCGGTCGTCGACTGGCGCAGCTGCCACTCGCCGTTGAGGTTGAGCCAGTCCGGCCGCGTCATCTGGGGCCGCGGGTACTCGGGCAGTGGTGTGCCGACCAGCGCCTGGCTGGTCCAGGGGGTGGTGAGCGGCGGTGTCTTGGCCGGTGCGGCGTACGCCGACGAGGCGGGCGCGGCGAGAACGCCGGCGACCAGGGCGATGGCGAGCAGCAGTGGGAGGGCGGGGCGGATGGGGACGTGACGTGTCATGCCGTCTCCGGGGGACGAGTCGCCGCGGGCGGTGCAGCCAGGCCCGAAGCGCGTGGGTGGTGGGCATCGGGTGGTCATTGACGGGGGACGGGCGTCAGCGACGGATGTCGGTGGGATCTCCACGCGCCAACGGTGGCCGGCATATTGACATCCATCATCACCTGTATAACGTTATAGAGCCGCGCCGACCCTCCCGTCAATGCTTGTTCATCAATGTCCGGTCGGCCCGCCCGTCGAATTCGCGAAAGGTCGGGGATGGGCGTCAACCTGAAGGACATCGCCCAGCGCGCCGGTGTCTCCCTGGCCACGGTCTCGAATGTGGTGAACGGGTACCGGCCGGTGGGGGAGCGGACCCGGCAGCGGGTGCAGCAGGCGATCGACGAACTCGGCTACAGCCCCAACCTCGGCGCCCGGCACCTCCGTCGGGGCCGTACCGGCCTGATCGCCCTGGCCGTCCCGGAACTGACCAACCCGTACTTCGCCGAACTCGCCGAGATCGCCATCTCCGAGGCCGCCGCGCTCGGATACACGCTCGTCATGGAGAACACCGCAGCGGACCGGGAGGCGGAGCTGGCACTCCTCGACGGCTCGCGGCAGCGCATCATCGACGGCCTGATCCTCAGCCCGGTGCGCATCGGCCGGGAGGAGGTGCTGGCTCGGACGGCCGACAGCCCACTCGTGCTGATCGGCGAGGGCGTCTACGACGTGCCACACGACCACATCGCCATCGACAACGTCGCCGCCAGCCACGCGGCGATCCGGCATCTCGTGGCCATCGGCCGCCGCCGGATAGCCTTCATCGGCGCCACCCCGGGCGGTGACCGGCAGTCGGCCCACCTGCGGGTCCGGGGATACCGGGAGGCCCTGGTGGCCGCCGGCCTGCCGTACCGACCACGGTTGGTCGCCGGCACCGACGCGTTCGGTCGGCTCGACGGCATGCGCGCCATGCGTGACCTGCTCGCCCTCGGTGACCCGCCGGACGCGGTGTTCGGCTACAACGACCTGGTCGCCATCGGCGCGCTGCGGGCGCTGGCCGAGGCCGGTCACCGGGTGCCCGAGGACGTCGCTGTGGTCGGGATCGACGACATCGAGGAGGGGCGGTTCACCGCGCCGACCCTCACCACGATCGCCCCGGACAAGAGGGAGATCGGCCGTCTCGCGGTGCGCCGCCTCGTCGCCCGCATCGAGGGCGCGGAGGTCGCGGGCCCGCTGACCGTGCAGACACCGTTCCGACTTCTCCGCCGCGAGAGCACCGGCACACCGGACGCCTGACCACCGGTCGCCGACAAGCCCCGCGCCGCGTGATCCATACCGCCGGTGATACGACCCAGAGAGGATGACCCGCTAGATCCATAAACCTCAATATGATGACCGCTATCTCGACTGCGGTGCGCTCACGAGGCGTGCCATCCCGATGCGGAGGAATGCATGGTTCGCTGGCGTACCCTCACTGGCCTGTTGGCCACCGCGTTGGCCGCGGTGACCGCGGCCAGCCTCACCCTCACCGCGCCGGCCGCCGCGGCCGACAGCCCCGTGACGCCGAACGTCGTCGGCGGCACCCGCGCCGCTCAGGGCGAGTTCCCGTTCATGGTCCGTCTCTCGATGGGCTGCGGCGGGGCGCTGTACAGCGCCCGGCTGGTGCTCACCGCGGCGCACTGCGTGGGCGCGACCGGCACCAACACCAGCATCACCGCCACGCTCGGAACTGTCGACCTCCAGTCGTCCAGCCGGATCACCGTCCGGTCCAACTACGTCTACCGCGCCCCCGGCTACAACGGCGCCGGCCGCGACTGGGCGCTGATCCGGCTGGCCAGTCCCGTCACCGGGCTGAGCACGCTGCCGATCGCGAGCACCACCGCGTACGACAGCGGCACCTTCACCGTGGCCGGTTGGGGCGCCGCACGCGAGGGCGGCGGCCAGCAGCGGTACCTGCTCAAGGCGACAGTGCCGTTCGTCAGCGACTCCACCTGCAACGCCAACTACGGCGGGGATCTCATCCCCGCCCAGGAGATCTGCGCCGGCTACGCCAGCGGCGGCACCGACACCTGCCAGGGTGACTCGGGCGGCCCGATGTTCCGCCGCGATGCCTCCAACGCCTGGATCCAGGTCGGCATCGTCAGCTGGGGAAACGGCTGCGCCCGGCCCAACTACCCGGGTGTCTACACCCAGGTGAGCTACTTCGCCTCGTCGATCGCCTCGGCCGCGGCGAGCCTCGGCGGCTGACCGTACGACGGGACGGCCAGTCAGCGTGTTGGTCGCCCTGCCACCGCTCGGGCGGCCCGGACGACACGGTCCGGGTCGCCCGTTCGTGCCGTCCCGTCGAGTGAGCGGCGAGTGGGCCACCCGACAGAAACGGCGGGCCGTCAGTGCGCCTCCGGCCGCAGCGGCGATGATGGGCCGGTGAAGATCCTGTCCATCCAGTCGTCGGTCGCCTACGGTCACGTCGGCAACTCGGCGGCGGCCTTTCCGCTGCAACGCCTCGGGCACGAGGTCTGGCCGGTAGTGACCGTGCACTTCTCCAACCACACCGGGTACGGCGCATGGCGGGGACCGATGCTCCCGGCGGCGGACGTGGCGGAGGTGATCGCGGGCATCGAGGATCGCGGGGTCCTTGGCAGCGCCGACGCGGTGCTCTCCGGCTACCAGGGTGACCCGGCCATGGGCGCGGTGATCCTGGACGCCGTAGCGACGGTGAAGGCGACAAACCCGGCCGCTGTGTACTGCTGCGACCCGGTGATGGGCGACGCCGGGCGGGGCATGTTCGTCCGGCCGGGGATTCCGGAATACCTACGGGACACCGTCGTTCCCCGTGCGGACATCATCACGCCGAACCACTTCGAGTTGGACTTCCTCGCCGGTCGCACAACGAATTCGCTGGCGGAGGTGCTCGACGCTGTCGACGTGGTGCGCGCGACAGGGCCACGGCACGTCCTGGTGACCAGCGTGCTCCACGGTGACCTGCCGGCGGACTCGCTGGAGGTGGTGGCGGTCTCCGACGAGGGCGCCTGGGCGGTGACCACGCCGCTGCTGCCGATCAACCCGAACGGTGGGGGCGACGTCACGGCGGCGCTGTACCTCGCCCACCTGTGGACGACTGGCTCACCCGCGACCGCGCTGGAGCGCACCATCGCCTCCGTCTACGCCGTGCTCGAGGCCACTCTCGCGGCGGGCACCCGGGAGATCCAGCTGATCGCGGCGCAGGACGTGATCGCCGACCCGCCGGCCCGATTCACCGCCCGCCAGCTGCGCTGACGGCGGGTCGCGGACCGGCTGCGCTGACGACGGTCGCGTACCGCGGGCCGGTGGCGGTCAGCGCCCCTCGGGCACGGCCATCTCGCCGAGCAGCGACCAGTCCTCCTGCGGCACCGTGGCGTTCACGATCCGCGGCGTCTGGGCCAGGTACGGCGGCAGGGTCTCCTGGGCCGTGCGGAAATGCGTTGACTGGACGTGGGCCCCGCCGGCCTGGTCGTCGCGGAACGCCTCGACCAGCACGTACTCGGTGGGATCGTCGACGCTGCGGGACCAGTCGAACCACAGGCAGCCCGGCTCCGCCCGGGTTGCCTCGGTGAAGTCGGCGGTGATCTGCGGCCACCGGTCGGCGTGCTCGGCCAGGACCCGGAACTTGGCGGTAATGAAGATCATGGCCCCAGGCTACCCAGCCGGTCTGGCGCGGGCGACGACCTCCTCAGGGGTCAGCGGCGCCTTCGGGTGGTGCGTCAGGCACAGCGGGGTACGGACCTTCACGAACGAGAACCCCTCTCCGGCCGCGTAGAACTCACCGCTGTTGAGCAGGCCGATGTCGGGCAGCCGCCCGCCCTTGGCCTCGGCGAGCTGCCGGGCCGCGTCGATCTGCGCCGGCGCGTTGAGCAGCCCGAAGAACTGCGTCGTCGCGTTGCCGGAGATCTGGTTGTGCAGGCCCTTGGGCGCCTGGGTGGCGAAGACCAGCCCGAGGCCGTACTTGCGGGCCTGTGAGGCCAGCGCGATCGAGCTGGCGGTGCAGGCAGTGGTGCCGGTCGACGGCGCGAGCGTCTGCGCCTCGTCCATCACGAACAGCCCGCCCAGCGGTCGGTCACCGGCGGGGTGCCGCTTGATCCAGGCGAAGAGCGCCATCTGCAACTGGTTGACGAAGCTCTGCCGCTCCTGATCGGAGGTGAGGCCGACGAAGCTGATCACCGACACCCGGGCCCGTCGCCCCGCCGACGGCGTCAGCAGCAGCCCCGGGTCGGCCGGTGCGCCGACCCCGCCGAAGAGCGGATCGGTGACCATCGCCGCCTTGAGCGCCTCGGCCAACTCCTCGGCGAGCTTCCCGGCGCGGGCCAGCCGGCTGACGCCCTCGGGCAGATCGCTGAGGAACTCGGTGAAGCCGGGCAGGCCCACCATCCCGCTGCGCGCGTACGCCTGAAGGGCCTCGGTGAGGACGGCCTTGCCCTGCTGGGCGAGCCGGCTGGAGCGGTCCACCCCCGCCCGTGGCGCGAGCGCCTCCACGGCGGAGCGGACGGCCTGGTCGAACTCGTCGGGCCAGTCCCGCAGGGAGGTGAAGTCGGGCAGCGGCTGGAAGCTCAGCGGCCGACCGGCGGTGACCCGGGGCGTCCACACCACCACCTCGGTGTGTGCGAGGTAGTCGGCGGCGCGTTCGGCGTCGCCGGGGCCCCAGCCGTCCGGCGGGTCGGGCCACGGGTCGCCGAGCCGGGCCAGGTCGTTGTTGGGGTCGAGCACGATCGCGGAGACCCCCTCGCGGGCGCACTCCTCGACCAGCCGGCGGATCAGCACGGTCTTGCCCGAGCCGGACCCGGCGAACACGACCGCGTGGCGGCGCAGCGACTCCAGGGGAACGGTGAACGGGTGACCGCCGTCGACGGTCCGCCCCAGCCCGACGGCCCGACCGCCTCCGCCGACCACGGGGTCGGCCTGGTCAGCGGGCACGGGCCCGGCCGCCGCACCGGTCGACACGTCGGCGGGGACGTCGGCGGCCGGCGCGTCCGTCGGGTCGGATTCGGGGCCACCCGACGGTGGCTCGTCGTCGTCGGGCGTCGGCGGCTGGGCACCGCCGCGCGTCCCGTCGGGCCCGGGCAGGACCGTGCGGAACAGCTCGGTGCCGCTGGCCGGACGGCGGGCCACCAGCCACTCCTGTAGGGCCGTGGACGGTTCGGCCGCCATCACCCGCAGCGCCGCGAAGACCCGCAGGTCCGCCTCCGGCACGGCACACCGCAGGCCGCCGGCCGCGTCGAAGCCGGTCAACACCTCGGTCGTACGCTTCCCGGTCGGCCACGGACCGTTGCGCAGCAGGATCAGCCGCCGCTGTGGCAGGTCCCGGTCCAACCCGGCGAGGGTGCAGGCGGCCTTCACCCGGGCGGTGACGGCGATGGCATTGGGGTGCGCGACGGCCCGGAAGCACCAGTGCGCCTCGTTCTCGGTGGCCTCGTCGAGCACCTCGATGAGCCGCCCGTGCAGCGCGGGCTTGCGCCCGGGCGGCGGATCGTACTTGTAGGTGGCCCCGGTCGGCGCCTGCTCGGCGATCCAGGCGGCCAGGCCGGCGGCGAGCAGCGGCGGCATGTGCTCGTCCTCGCCCGTCGGGTGGACGGCGGCCGACACGTCCGCGGCCTCGACCAGTTCGGCGAACCGCACGTCCAACTCGTGCAGGCGGCGCTCGTCGGTCGTCGGATCGGCGGCAGCGGCACGGGCGGCGCTGACCGGCGGCGTCGAGTCGGCGCCGTCGATGAGCCGGTCCAGCTCCACCACGTCGTCGCGATCACGGCACCAGGCGATGTGGCGGTCCACCCGGCGGAGCAGGGCGCGTGGCGTCAGGGTGGGCGCGTCGGCGAAGGCGGCGGGGGCGATCGGCCAGGTGGGGTGCGGTGGCCCGAAGAACATCCCCGCGAACGCGGCGGAGAGGCGCTTCGCCACGATCGCCTGCCCGATCTCCGGAGTGGGGATCCGGTCCGGCAGGGCGGCTGTACGGAAGCGGTCAGCGACCGGGGTGGGCGCGGTGCGGGTCAGCAGCACCCAGGTGTCCGGCAGGCACGAGACGACGACCAGCGTGCGGCGGGTGATGTCGCGGAGCTTGAGCAGGCCGTCGGCGATCGGGCCGAGCACCTTGGCCTGGCCGTCCTCCAGACCCTGATGCTGGTTGAGCAATGAGGTGCTGGTCTGGGCGAACAGCGTGTCGAGCTGGTCCACGGCGATGACGGTGGGATCCAGGGTCAGGGCCATCAGCCGGGAGATGTCCTGCACGACCTGCTGGGGGGTGCGGATCGCGGTGCTCAAACCCCACGCCGCCCGCGCGGCCGGGTCGCCCGGTTCGGAGATCAGGTGGGCGTAACCGACGTCCTGTGCCTCGAAATCGATGGCGCCGTGCAGGACGAGCGCCCGAGCGGTGTCCTGGGCGTCCCGCCCGACCTCCCGATCGCGCTCGCGCAGCGCCCAGATGAAGGTGTCGAGCTGCGCACGGGTCACCGGTCGGGCGCCGGCGACCGCGTCGCGGACCTCCACCGGCAGGCCGAGCTGGGGGGTGAGTCGACGCAGGAAGGTCTTCAACTGAGTGCCCCAGCCGACGTGGGGGCGGCCCATCCCCTCCACCAGGGCCAGGGCCACGCTCTCCCAGAACGTCTTGCCACTGACCATGTCGACAAGGAAGAAGTAGCCGCCGTCGCCCTGGATCCGTTCGCGGACCGCCCCGAGCAGGTGCGTCTTGCCGGCGCCCGCGCGGCCCTGCATGGCCACGCCGAGCGGCATGCTCGTGTCGTCGGTACGGGCCCGTGCCACCCCGCGCAGGATCTCCGCGGCCACCTTCTCGTGCAGCTCCGGCACGTTGTGCGGGCTGGGTCGCCAGACGTCGTCCGGGGTGACCGCCGGGTTGAGGCTGACCGCTTCCAGCGCGGCCCGCTGGTCGTCCGAGATCATGCCGGGCCGATCGCCAGGGCGTGGTTGTCCTCGTTCCCGATGCGCACGGCAGCGGCCCGGTCCCGTGTGGTCAGTGACTTGGTGTTCGCCACCGGGATGATGCGGACGTCCTCCCGGCCGACCATCGCCCGCAACGCCGCGTCGAGGGCGGCCCGGTCGGTGTCGGCGAGCCGGTCGCGGACGTCGGCGAGGCCGACCCAGGCGCCCGGCGCGGTGGCCAGATCCCGGTACGCCGAGCGAACCAGTGCCTCCACGTCCGCCGCGGACACCGATGCCGCCGATGCCGCCGATGCCGGCGGCGCCGTCGTCGCTGTCACAGTGGGTGCCGGTGCTTCGTGTCGCGGCTCGCCGGTCGCCGGGGCGGCCGTTGCCTCGGTCTGCTTGAAGAAATCGCCGTGGCTGACCCGGAGCCGGTCCAGCGAACGGTGCAGGTTGGACAGGACGACGAACAGGGACCGGGTCGTCGAGCCACCCTGCTTCGGCGGCGCGGCGGTGTGCAGCTGACGCGCCACCCGCCAACCCTCCTCGGTCAGCTCGTGGGCGAAGGGCCGGTGCGTCCGATCGGTGTCCACCAGGCCCAGGTCGACGAGCTTCGTGTTGTCCTTGCCGGTCAGCGTGAAACCGGCGAGCTCTTTCAGCTCGACGTTGGTGAGTCGGCGTGCCTCGACCATCAGCACCACGAGGGCGTTGATCTGGTTCGGCGTCAGGCGCGGGACGTCCGCCGGGCTCGTCATGATGTCTCATCTCCGTGGGGGTGCGTGCCGCCCGCGCGTCGCCGGGCCAGCAGCCGACGGATCCCGTCGACCACCGCCGGCGCGTCGGTGAGCACCTGCTCGTTGGTGAAGCGGAGCACGTCCAGCCCGAGGAGTTGCAGCTGTACGTCTCTCCGCCGATCGTTGGCGAAAGCGATTCGCCCACGATGCTCCGGGCCGTCCACCTCGACCGCAAGACCCTCCGTGGGCCAAAACAAATCCAGACGGTACGCCGCGGCCAGGACGTGCCACTCGTAGGTCTGGTTCCACCGCCGGCCCCGCGCCCAGTCGTGCGGCGCGAGCGCGCGTTCCAACGCCTGTTCGGCGGCGCTGTCACAGCGGGGCACGCCCGCGATCGGCGGCCAGGCCAGCACCGTCGGCTCCGGCTCGGCGGCGAGGGCCGGAATCCGTTCGGTCATGCTGGCCAGCTCGGCGAATCGACCCGGCACCGGCAGTGACACCGAGCGCACCCGGTCGGCGTGGCGCAGCGGGCCGCCGGCCAACCACACGGTGAAGCCGCCGTACCGCACGAGCCACTCGGCGGCGGCCACCAGCGTCCGCTCGGCTTCGGCGTCCAGGTCGGGCAGGGCCACGACGAGTACGCAGTTCTCCCGGTCGTAGGCGTCGGCGATCACCCGGGCGAGCCCGGCGGCGCGTACTCCAGGAGCGAAGCGGGACCGGCCGCCGGGGCGGTGCGGGTCGCGCAGCCCTCGCTCGGCGAGGTCGGCCAGGAACGGACCGAAGTGCCGGGAGCGGGCGGCGGTACGGGCCGCGAGTGCCCGCACCGCCGCCACGCCGAGCGTGCCCTGGCTGTCGAACTGGTCGGCCCCCGTCAGCCAGCGGGGGAACATCGCGAGGGCAGCGGTGTCCAGTTGGTCGAGCACTGTGTCCACGAGGTCACCGAGAGGACGCGTCACGGTGGGCCGGTAGTGCACGATCGCTGGTGCTGCCGGTGGCAGCGGGTCGAGTGCCACCCGTAGCAGCTCCGGGTCGATGCCCGGCAGGTGACTGACTCGCAGTGCCGGCGGGGCAGCCCACCAGGCCCTGCTGGCGTCGCCGTTGGCCCGGACGGGGTGCGCCATGGCGGCACCCTACGACACGGACGGGCGCGACCGGGGACCCCTTGGTAGGGGGGCGGAGCGCTCGCCGCTCAGCGCAGCCGGCGGATGTCGCCGTACGCGCGGTAGTAACCGCCGCGGCTGGACTCGCGCACCTCGGTCACCAGGTAGCGGGCGCCCGGCTCGCGGATCCCCTTGGGGAACTGCACCGACCAGTCGCGCCGGTAACCGCCGGAGAGCACCTGAACCCGCAGCCGCCCCCGATCGTCCAGGCACTGCACGACCACGCCCGCGCCCGAGTCGCTGGTCACCTCGACGATCGTCGGCTGCACCGGCTGGGGTGCCTGGCGGGGGGCCTTGATGTCGCGTACCTGAGGGACGTTCCCGGCCTGCGCCGCGCGGATCGCCGGCTCGCTCGCGTCGATGCAGGCCAGGTGGCCGCCGGTGGTGACGACGTAGAGCCGGTCGTCGTGGTACTGCATCGAGTACGCCGAGCCGCAGCCGGTGCCGAGCTTCCACAGCCGGGTGCCCGCCGCGTCGAAGCAGTAGATCGAGGACTGGCTGTCACCGGCGAAGACGTACTCGCCGCCCTCGGCGGTGGCACAGGAGAAGACCGGGGCGTCGCACAGGTAGGTGCGTTCGTGGCGACCCTCCTTGGACAGCCGGACCACCTCGCGGTTGCTGGTGCCGGCGAACACACTGCCGTGCTCCTGCCAGCCGAAGAGCACTGAACCGGTAGTGGTGTGCCACAGTTCGCTGCCGGTCCGCCACTCGTAGCCGGTCACCCCCCGCGAGTGGCCGTGGTAGATGGCGTCGTCGTCGCACCGCACCATCCAGGCCGAACGCCCCCGCCCGGGGCGACGCCACAGGAACTCGTCCTCGTGGTCGACGGCGGTGATCCCGCCGTCGGCGTCGGAGACACCGAGGACGCCGTCGTGGATGTCCAGCCAGTAGATGTCGATCTCCGGGGCGATCGCGTACGCCACGCGGGGCACCTTGCCGGACAGGTCGTAGACGTTGCCGTCGTCGCAGCCGGCGTAGATCCAGGCGTCGTCGGCGACTATGCACTTCACCCCGTCGGGCAGGCGGACCTGGCTGCGCACCTGAGCGTCGTGGTCGAGCGTGGTGATGACCCCGTGCTCGTTGCCGACCATGCAGTGCTGCCCGTCGACGAAGATGCCGAAGGCGGGGGCGCCGGAGTCGTAGCGCCAGAGCACCGGGGCGGTGTGGGCGGTGGAGCGGGTGCTCACGATCTGCCGCCGCGACACGGTGCGCTTCTGGCGGACGCCGGGGACCGCCGGCGCGTAGCCCTTGCGGACCTTCTCCCCGATCTTCTTCGCCGCGGCGGCGCGGGCCCGGACGTTGTCCGGATAGGCGCTGGCCTTCACCTGCCCCTGGTCGCCGATCCGGCCGTAGCGCACCGTCAGCGTGGCGTTGTCGACGATGACCTCGTAGAACTTGTGCGCACCGTCCACTTCGGACAGTTCGAGGTAGGTCGTCTCCTGGGACATGGGGGGCCTCCGAGGGTCAGCGAGCGGCGCGATCCGGCCGGCGCGGCGACAGTGACCACACGCTATCGGTGCCCCCCGACAGAATCGGCTGCCGCTGACGGCTGGACCCGGTGTGACGCGTCGGTCCGGTCCGCGACCCCTGCCGTGCCCGTCAACGGCGGGCCCAGCCCGCCCCGGGTCAGCCCTGGCGTAGGACGCGCGCGATGGCGGTCGCGACGGCTGTGGTCAATACCCATCCCGACAGGATCAGGCCCCAGGCCACCCATCGGGCGCCGCTGTCGAAGCGCCAGGTCGAGTCCTGCCCGAGGCTCACCACCGGAATCAGGAGGTCCACCGAGTAGACGAGTGAGTGGAACTGCGGCGGCTTCTCCACGGCGGCGATGGCGCTGTCACCGATCGGCGTGAAGATGGACCACCCCAGAGCCGTCAGCCCGATCAGCCAGATCGAAGCGAGCCATGTGCGATAGCCGTAGCCCACGGTGGCCCACAGGATCCCCGACCATATCCTTGAGATCCCTCTGATCTCCTTCGCGCGGGCGTGTTGCTTCCGGTAACCGACGACGCGTGCCTCGTGCTCCTGGCCGGCTTGCCGGTACGCCGCGATCAGTTGTTCGTACGGCTGCGGGCGGTAACTGGTGTCGCCCCTGGTGAGCCACCTGATCCTCTCGTGGACGGTGACCGGTTGGGGCGAGCTCAACCGGTCGTACGCGAAGCCGTCGAGCACGATGACCGCGGGCCAGGTGCTCGGGTTGTCCGTCACCACCCGGGCAGACACGTTCGTCATGTCGAGCGTCGCCGGGGGTTGTGCGAAGTCGAGGTCGACCATCCCGGCAGACGTCCCGGACAGGTCGACAAGGCTCGGGTCTGCCGCTGAGTCAGCCGCACCGGGAGCGAACGTCGCCGTGTCGAACGAGACCGTCCCCTCGACGCTGGCGTAACACAGACCGATCGCCCCGTCCGAACGAAACGCCTGGTCACACCTGATGTCCCTGGTCACCTTGAGCCCGTACGCCTGCAGGCTGGTGGGGCGGCCCTTCAGCCGCTTGCGCGTCGACCCCCGATGCGGTCGGGTCAGTGCGACGCCACTCAACAGGATGGACCCACCGACCTTTGCGTTGTCGAGAATGATCCGTCCCTCGACGGTGGCGGCCTGTCGTGTGGCGTCCGCGTCAAACCAGAGCCCCTCATCAATTTCCGTACGCTCGGCCTGCAGACACACATTGTCTGGATTGTGCAGCTCCGCACCGCGAAAGATGGCGGCCCCGCCGATCTGGGCGCCGATCATGCGAATCTGACCGGTGACGACCGTCTTGGCGAAGGACACGTTACTTCCGACGGCCATCTGGCTCGCGCGGACCGCGTGTGAGGAGCTACGGAGATCGCACTCTCGGAAGTGGAGCACGCCGTCGATCTGGGCGTAGCGCAGATCGATGGTCTCGGTGCTGATGACCCGAAGCATGCTGACCGAGCCTCGGACCCTCATGCCGGTGGCGTCGAGCCCGGGGATCGTCGATTCAGTGAGGGACAGGCTCAGCAGGTTGGCATCGCAGAGCCGGGGAGCCTGGTCGAAATCGCACCCGTCGAAAGTCAGTGGATAGCCGATGTCGAGGCCGGTCAGGACCAACTCACCGACGATGGACGCTCCGATGAGGTGGATCGTACGGATCTCGCCGGCCAATCCCTTGACCTGACCGGTGACGAGCCGCTCCAGAAAATCCGCGCGGACCCTTTTATCGGCGATCGACCTCGCGTCGGCGGGCGTTCGGCTCGTGCAGACGGCCAGTATCAGCCGCTCCATTGGAAAAACGTCGGCGTCCGGTCCGTCACTTGTGGAACGTGGCTGTGGCACATCCATTCCCAGCATTCTTGTGACGGCGACATGAGACGGCAATGACCCATCAATGTCTCAACCGTGGCTGATCGTCCGGTTGCTGTCGCCGAACGTCCGTCCGGCTCGACTCTGTGAGAGCATCTCATGCAGCCGTCATGCCGCGAAGGGATCAGACAATGGGCGTCGACCTGGATGCTGTCAACCACGCCACCCGGGTGGTGCTCGACGCCGTTCACCCTGTTCGCTACGCCCACTACATCACGCCCACCAACCTGACGCGGGTGCGCATGGAGTTTCTGGACGCGCACAACGCCGGCCGTGCCATGGACCCACGATTCGAATACCCGCCGATTCCCGGCGAGCTCGCGGCCGCGCTCGACGCGGCGCGGGCCGCGTCGACGGGGGCGGGGCCGTGGCGAGAGGCCCTTGACCGAGAGCTGGCATACGCGCGGGCAGGGCTCGCGGCACTGCATTCTCGTGACCCGGAGGCGATGACGAGCTACTCGCGGAGCCAGTTCGGCGAGGTTGCCACCGCTGCGGTGGCGGGCGCGCACCGGCGCCTGGGAGAGCAGGCGCCGACCGCTGACACCGAGGCGACGTGGAGCTCCGATCGGGTGGCAGCCGCCATGGGTCGGGTCCTGGCCGAGCTGGGCCTGGACGAGTGGACCATCGATCACAGTGACCGCATGGCAGCGCGGATGAGTGTGGTCGGCCGGCGGCGTCAGGTGCGAGTCAAGCGTGGCGTCACTTTCACCGGCGCGACGGTACGGCGACTGATCGTGCACGAGGTCGGTACCCACGTGCTGCGCACGGCCAACGGGATGCGGCAGCCACTGCATCTGCTGGCGCACGGAATCCCCGGCTACCTGGGGACCGAGGAGGGTCTCGCGGTCTGGCACGAGCAGCAGGCGGGGATGATCGATCCCGATGTCATGCGACGGTACGCGCTACGGGTAATTGCCTGCGATACGGCGCTGCGGGCAGGCTTTCGAGCCGTTTTCGACGCTGTCCTTCCGCATACCACTGCCGACGAGGCCTTCGACCTCGCGCTCCGTGTGAAGCGGGGCCTGCTCGACACGTCCGCGCCTGGCGGCTACATCAAGGACCACATCTACCTTGGCGGCTTCATCGAGGTCACGAACCATCTGGACCGCCATCCAGGTGATCACGACCTGTTGATGGCCTGCAAGTGGCCACTGTCGGAGGTGCCACTGTTGCGGACACTTTTCGACGAGAGGTCCTCGATGCCGCCGCACCATCGAGTCGATGAGGTGGTCGACCTGACCCGGACGGTTGTCGCCGAGGGTTGAGGTGTTGGGCGGCCGTTACTCTGTTTTGAGGACCTCCCACTTGTGGTAGAAGGCGGAAATCATCTCGGACAGCTCCCGAGCGCTCTGCGTCTCGGGACTTTCCGGCCCCCGGAGGAATTTCAGCGACACAGAATAGATGTTCCACTGCATCAGTGGCTCGACGAGCGCCGTGTAGAGATTGCCAGTAGCTCCGATGAGGACGAAGAAGCTGACGACCGCGTTGAGGGTCTCGACGATTTCCGGCCCGGCCGTTGCGGGGTCGATCTGTCCGGCATCCACCTGCTGCTGAAGGAATCCCACCCGCTCCAGCGCGGCCCCGGCATCATCCTTTGACTCGATCGTGACCGGCACTGTGCCTCCTGTTGGTTGTGGAAAACCGGAGTCAGATTAGAGGCCACAACGTGAGAGCGGTCCACATTGACCGTTAGCCGACACGCTCGCCTTTGGCGGTGGAACTGGCCCGCCCCGGTGGCTTCGGCGTCGCGATTCTGGTCACTGACCTGGCCAGCGCAGCGCGTCGTCGCGGAGCACCGCGTGCGCGCCGACGCTCTGGTTGACGATCTGCGTCACCCGCACGTCGACAGCGATGCTGGCCAGCGCCACCGCGTCCGCGCGGCTGAGGCCGTGCAGCCGCTGCATGAGGGTCAGCATCGAGTCCAGGGCGGTGAACGTGGCGTCGTCGAGGGAGGCGCCGACACCCAGGGTCAGCCATGCGTCGGGGGTACGGGCCACCGGGCCGGTGACCGGAAAGTCGTCGCGTACGTCGAAGGTCAACGTCACCTCGTCCATCGGGCACTCGATCGCGGTGCCGCCGACCTCGCCGTCACCCTGTGCGGCGTGCCCGTCCCCGACGGAGAACAGCGCGCCGTCCACCGGGATCGGCAGCAGGAGGGTGCTGCCGGCGGTGAGGTCCCGGCAGTCCAGATTGCCGCCCCAGGGGCGCGGTGGGATCGTCGAGTGAAGCCCCGGCTCCGCGGGTGGCATGCCGAGCACTCCCATGAAGGGCCGCAGCGCGATCGTGTGGCCGTGCTGGTTGCGGCCGGTCATCGTCACCGGGTCCAGCGCCCAGGCGTGCACCACCTGTTGGTCCTGTACGCCGTAGCGCTGGTTGAACCCACTCGGCCAGCCGCCGGCCACAGTGGTTCCCCAACGGCCCGGGACGACCGCGTCGATGCGTACCGCGAGGGTCTGGTCAGCGCGCGCACCGCGGACCGCGACCGGACCGATCAACGCATGCCCGTGGTCGGGCCGGTGCTGCGCGACCCGGGGCCGGTCCCGGTTCGGCCCGCCGGGGTACGGGCCGGCCGACCACCAGCAGTCCAGGGTGCGATAGGTGACGGTGTCGCCGGGGTCGATGGTGAGTACCGGCGGGAAGTCGGGGGAGAAGTGGCCGTGCAGGCTGTCGTCCCCGGGGGTGAGGGTGTGTCGCATCAGTGCAGGCTAGTGGCCAGGTGCGGCGGGCAGGCAGGTGCGCGGTGGGTGCCGGGCGCACCCACCGCGCACGTCTCAACCTGGGCGATGTCAGCCCGAGGTGCAGGAGCGAATCTGTGGGCGGGCGCTGCTGTTGCCGTTGGTCATCGTGGTGAAGCCGAAGGTGTTGCCGCTGCCGTTGGACCGCATGGTCATGACTGTCCCACTGCTGTCCCAGGTGGCGGTGCCGTTCCAGATGGTGGTGACCCGCTGCGGCGAGGTGATGGCCACGACCACCGTCCACGTGCTGGCGCCGCTGACCGTCACCGACGTGTTGTACCGGTCGCCCCAGACGTTGGGGGTCGTGGCGGTCGCGGTGCAGGTGCCGCCGGCGGGCGGCGGGGTGGTGGTGGGCGGCGGGGTGGTTCCGTCCGGCGCGACGGCGCGCCCCGTCGACGGCGAGATCATTCCGGGACACAGGTTGCGGCTGGTCAGGTTCGCCATGATCTGTCCGATGGCGTCGCGGGTGTTCTGGATCCCGTCGTGCATCAGGATGACCTGACCGGCCTGGAGTCGGCTCGCGTTGGCCACGATCTGGCTGACGCTGGCGCCGTTCCAGTCCTGGGAGTCCACGTCCCAGAGGATCTGGCGCATGCCCAGTGACGACGCGACGGACTGCAACGTGGAGTTGGTCTCGCCGTACGGCGGCCGGAACAGCACCGGTCGGCTGCCGGTGGCCGACTGGATCGCCGAGCTGGTCTGGGAGAGGTCCGACTGCATCTGAGCCTGACTCATCGAGGTCATGTGGGCGTGGTTCCAGCTGTGGTTGGCCACCCACATGCCGGCGGCCACCTGTGCCTGCGCGGCCGACCGGTTGTTCTGGACGTTCTGCCCGACGTTGAACATGGTGGCCCGTACGCCGTTGGCTCGCAGCACGTTCAGCAGCGAGCTGGTGCTGCCGGTCGGACCGTCGTCGAAGGTGAGGCCGACGTAGCCGTTGCAGGCGGCGGCGCTCGACGGGGTGGAGGTGGCCGCGATGACGACGCCGCACATGGCGACGGCGGTGGCCAGGACGGCGAGCGCCGCGCGCAACCGCCTGGACCACAGGGCCGTGCGGGGGAAGAGCCTGCTCATCTGGTGTCCCTTCGCGCAGGCCCGGACGCGCCCGGGGGCGGGCAGCACAGTCCGGACAGGTGTGGATAAGTGGGTAGGTGGAGCGGAAACCGCAACGAAGCCGATCGCATTGACCCCAATGGATCGAAGTATTACAGCGGGAATTCCAACGCGTCAACAAGTTCCGGAACATCCTCGTAACAACTCAGGCGCCTCGCTCGGGGGTTGATCCAGGCGCGCCTCGGTTGGAGTGGGGTTCCGATGCCGCCTCGATCACGTCGATCGATCGGTCTGTTCGCGACGTGATCCGGAAAGTGGCCGGAATTATCGATCGTCGATCGCCGGGTCCACCGTCACGCCCGTCGTGCCCCGCCGCGCTGAATAGTAAAGATTGTGAACAGATGATGTTACAGTCATCTCGGTCGATATCCGCTCTGGTTTCGGCCAGTGAGGTCCCAGAAAGGAGTGATCCCATGACGAGACTGCGCGCGCTGGTCGCGCTGGCGGCACTGATCGTCGCCGGCGGGCTGGTTGCGGTCATCCCGGCCACCGCCGCGTCGGCGGCGGCCTGCTCGGCATCGTGGCAGGCCTCGGCCGTCTACTGGGGAGACGCCCAGGTCTCCCACAACGGCCGCAACTACCGGGCGAAGTGGTGGACCCAGAACGAGGCGCCGCCGGGCACGACCGGTGTCTGGGAGGATCTCGGCGCGTGCGGCGGGGGCACCACGCCGCCCACCGGCGGGACCTGTAGCTACCCGAACTGGACCGCCGGAACCTGGTACGCCACCGGGGCGATCGTGCGGTACACAAACGGTTCCTACTACATCGCCGAGCACGACAATCCGGGTTACGACCCCGTCGTGAGCACCTGGTACTGGGAGCCCTACACCTGTGGCGGTCAGCCACCGACCACCCCGCCGCCCACCAACCCGGGCGGCTTCGTGGTCACCGAGGCCCAGTTCAACCAGATGTTCCCAGGCCGCAACTCCTTCTACACGTACTCCGGGCTCGTCGCCGCCCTCAACGCCTACCCGGCGTTCGCGCGCAGCGGCAGTGCGACAGTCCAGCGTCAGGAGGCCGCGGCCTTCCTGGCGAACGTCTATCACGAGACCGGCGGGCTCGTGCACGTGGTCGAGCAGAACACCGCGAACTACCCGCACTACTGCGACCCCGGTCAGCCGTACGGCTGCCCCGCCGGGCAGGCCGCCTACTACGGTCGGGGGCCGATCCAGCTCAGTTGGAACTTCAACTACAACGCCGCTGGCAACGCCCTCAACCTGCCACTGCTGACCAACCCGTGGCTGGTGCAGACCGACGCCGCGGTGGCCTGGAAGACCGGTATCTGGTACTGGATGACCCAGAATGGGCCGGGCACGATGACCGCCCACAACGCGATGGTCAACGGCGCCGGGTTCGGCCAGACGATCCGCAGCATCAACGGCTCGATCGAGTGCAACGGCGGAAACCCCGCCCAGGTGCAGAGTCGCGTCACCAGGTACCAGCAGTTCGTCGGCATCCTCGGGGTGTCCGCCGGAGCCAACCTCTACTGCTGAACCGTGGCCGGGCCTCGGCGTACGTCGTCGGACGGCGTCGAGGCCCGGCACCTCGACCGCCGGGGCCCGGTGAGGGCGTGCCCGTTTCGGCGTGATCAATCCGTTGACACGGCCGTGCTGCGCCCGGAACTATCAGCGGCAGTCCACCCGTCCCGGCTCCCGTTGCTCACGAACTCTCATGACAACGATGTCAGGGCTCCGACCCGCCACCCGATCCACACTGCCCAGACGTTCGACGTACTCGACCCGGTTCGAGTCGAAAGGCTCCGTCCCCCATGTCGCACACCCCCCTTGCGCGCTCCCTCTCACCCCGCCTGATCGCGGCGACAACAGCCGCCCTGCTACCGCTGGGCCTGCTCGTCGCCGCGCCCCTGGCGAACGCCGCCCCCAACCCCGCACCGCCGGGCAACTTCACCTCCTCGTTCGAGTCCGCCGACCCGCAGCCCGCCACCAGCACCGCTGAGGTCGGCCCGAACGGTAAGCCGGTCCAGGCCAACCTGAGTGGCACTGTCGCATCGCTGCCCGGCAGCCTGCTCGGCCAGGTCAGTGCCGTGACCGCGAGCGACGAGAACCCGCCACGGGAGATCGCCGCGAACCTCACTGACGACGATCCGTCGACCAAGTGGCTCGTGTTCGCGTCCACCGGCTGGGTGACCTACCAACTCGCCAAGCCGGCGACGGTGGCGCGCTACTCGCTGACCGCTGCCGACGACGCGCCGACCCGGGACCCGAAGGACTTCGTCGTCCAGGGGTCGAACGACGGCAGCACCTGGACCGACCTGGACAAGCGCGCCGGCGAGAAGTTCAGCGGGCGTTTCGCCACCAAGACGTACAGCTTCACCAACCCGAACGCCTACGGCTTCTACCGCCTCAACGTCACAGCTAACTCCGGTGACTCGCTCGTGCAGCTCGCCGACTGGAACATCAGCGACGGCTCGGACGTCCGCCCGCCGGCCACCCCCATGGTCAGCGAGGCGACCGCCGGCCCGAACGGCGGCTACACCACGAAGCCGGACGTCGGGTTCACCGGGCTGGCCGCGCTGCGCTACTCCGGCGGCGCCGAGGGCAACGGCCGGTCGTACGCGACGAACAAGCTCTTCGACGTCACCATCCCGGTCGGGCCGAAGACCCGACTGTCGTACAAGATCTTTCCCGAGTTCACCAATGGCGACGGGCGGTACCCGTCCACCTACACCGCCGTCGACCTGCACTTCACCGACGGCAGTTACCTCAGTGGTCGCTCGCCCGCCGACCAGCACGGCTACCCGCTGACGGGCGCCGGTCAGGGCGCCTCGAAGGTGCTCTTCGCCGACCAGTGGAACCTGGTGCAGGCCGACCTGGGCACCGTCGCGCGGGGCAAGACGATCGACCGCATCCTGCTCGCGTACGACAATCCGCAGGCCACCGGGGAGACCCGGTTCCAGGGTTGGCTCGACGACATCGAGTTGACGGCCGCCCCGGCGTCGATCGACGGCTCGAAGCTGACCAACTACGTCGACACCCGACGGGGCACCAACTCGACGGGCGGCTTCTCGCGCGGGAACAACCTGCCGATCACCGCAGTGCCGAACGGGTTCAACTTCTTCACCCCGGTGACCGACGCGACCTCCGACTCGTGGGAGTACGAGTACCACCGGAAGAACAACGAGGCCAACCTGCCCATGCTTCAGGGCCTCGCGATCTCCCACGAGCCCAGCCCCTGGATGGGTGACCGTAACCAGATGTCCGTCATGCCGGTCGTCGGTGGAGGTCCGCTCACCGGTCAGCCCGCCAGTCGTGCTGTCGCCTTCAGTCACGACGACGAGACGGCGCAGCCGGACCTCTACCGGGTCACGCTCCAGAACGGCCTGGTCACGGAGATGTCGCCCACCGACCACGCCGGGATCATGCGGTTCACCTTCCCCACCGGGCAGGCGACCGGAAGCCTCGTCTTCCACAACGGCACGTTCACCATCGGCACGGACGGGACGTTCACCGGTTGGGTCGACAACGGAAGCGGCCTGTCGGCCGGTCGTAGCCGGATGTTCGTCTCCGGCGCCTTCGACCGGGCGCCGACGGCGTCCGCCGCGACCTCTGCCACCTTCGACATCTCCGGCTCGCGGGAGGTGACGATGCGTCTCGCCACGTCGTTCCTCTCCGTGGACCAGGCGCGCCGCAACCTCGATCTCGAGGTCACCGGCAAGAGCTTCGACCAGATCCACTCCGCAGCGACGGCCGCGTGGAAGGACCGGCTCGGCCGGGTCGAGCTGCGGGACGCCACCGAGTCGCAGTTGGTCACGATGTACTCGAACCTGTACCGGCTGAACCTCTACCCGAACTCGCAGTCGGAGAACACCGGCACCGCCGCCGCGCCGCGCTGGCAGTACGCGAGCCCGGTCTCGGCGCCGACCGGCGCGTCCACCCCCACCCGGACCGGCGCGAAGATCGTCGACGGACAGATCTACGTCAACAACGGCTTCTGGGACACCTACCGCACCGTGTGGCCCGCCTACGCGCTGCTGTACCCGGACGTCGCCGCGAAGATCTCCGACGGGTTCGTCCAGCACTACCGCGACGGCGGCTGGATCGCCCGCTGGTCGTCCCCCGGCTACGCCGACCTGATGACCGGCACCAGCGCGAACGTGGCGCTGGCCCAGGCGTACCTCACCGGGGTCAAGCTGCCCGACCCGCTCGCGGCGTACGACGCGGCCGTCAAGGACGCGACGGTGGCGTCCGGACGCAGCGCGGTCGGGCGTAAGGGCATCGAGAGCTCCCTGTTCCTCGGCTACACGCCGACGTCCACCGGGGAGTCGGTGTCCTGGGCGCTGGAGGGCTACATCAACGACTTCGGCATCGGCAACATGGGCGCGGCGCTCGCCAAGGACCCGGCCACGCCGAAGTCCGAGCGCGCCCGGCTCAAGGAGGAGTCGCGGTACTTCCTGGAGCGGGCCCGCAACTACGTCCACCTCTTCGACCCGAAGACGAAGCTCTTCCAGGGCCGCGACGCCGCCGGCAACTTCCTCGCCGGTGACCCGCTGGACTGGGGTGGCGTCTACACCGAGACCAACGGGTGGAACTTCGCGTTCACCGCTCAGCAGGACGGCCAGGGCCTGATCAACCTGTACGGCGGGCAGAAGGCGCTGCGGGACAAGCTCGACGCGTTCTTCACCACCCCGGAGAACGCCGACCGCCCCGGTGGGTACGGCGGCGTCATCCACGAGATGCTCGAAGCGCGCGCGGTGCGGATGGGTCAGCTCGGCATGAGCAACCAGCCGTCGCACCACATCCCGTACATGTACAACGTCGCTGGAGCGCCGGCCAGGACCCAGGAGACGGTACGGGAGATTCTGCGCCGTCTCTACGTCGGCAGTGAGATTGGCCAGGGCTACCTGGGCGACGAGGACAACGGTGAGATGTCGTCCTGGTACATCCTCAGCTCGCTGGGCATCTATCCGTTGCAGGCCGGGTCGTCCGAGTGGGCGATCGGCTCGCCGCAGTTCACCCGGATGACAGTGCGCCGCAGCAGCGGTGACATCGTCGTCAACGCGCCGAACAACAGCGCGGCGAACGTCTATGTGCAGGACGTGAAGGTCAACGGCAAGAAGCAGCGCGGCCTGTCAGTGGATGTGGCGGCGCTCGCCAAGGGCGGCACCATCGACTTCCAGATGGGCTCCCGGCCGTCGTCGTGGGGCACCGGCAGGAACGACGCGCCGCCGTCGCTGACCAAGGGTGACGGGGTGCCGAAGCCGTTGCAGGACGTCAGCGGCCCCGGTCTCGGCACCGCGACCGCTACCGGCGGTCAGGACGCGTCGAAGCTATTCGACGACTCGTCGACCACGCAGCTGACCTTCGCCTCGGCGACCCCTCAGATCACCTGGGCCTTCCGTGGTGGCAAGCAGAAGCCGAAGTACTACACCGTCACGTCCGGGGCCGCTGCCGGCGATCCGGCGGACTGGCGCCTGCAGGGCTCCAACGACGGCCTCACCTGGACCACTGTGGACTCCCGCGCCGGCCAGGTGTTCCCGTGGCGCAACCAGACCCGCCCGTACTCGATCGACAAGCCGGGACGGTTCGCTCAGTTCCGCCTCGCCGTCACGAAGACCGTCGGGGCCGCGCAGACCACCCTCGCCGAGGTCGAGCTGCTCGCCGGAGGTGACCTCGACCTCGGGGGCGGCGACATCACCGTCACCGCCGCGGACGGCGTGCACGCGACCACCGGCGTAGCCGTCTCGGTGCCGTTGGCCACCGTCACCGGCGGCGACGCCAGCGGTTACCAGGCCACCATCGACTGGGGTGACGGCACGCCGGTCACCGCGGGCACCGTGACGTTGAGCTCGCGGGCCGTCTACCGCATCGGCGGGGCGCACACCTACACCACGCCCGGCTACCACCAGGCGAACGTTACGGTGACCGACGGCGAAAGCCAGAGCTCCGCGACGGTCGGCGTCGAGGTGGCGTACGCCCCGGCCTCCGGTCTCACCGCCGCGTTCGACAACGTCTGCGTCGGTGACGAAGGGGTCCTGGCGGCGGACTGTGACGCCAAGTCGTGGGCGTACTCACGGGCCGCCCTGGCGGCCGGTGGCGCCACCCAGGGCCAGGCCCAGCAGGTTCCCGGAACCGCGCTGCGGTTCACACTGCCGGTGATCCCGGCCGGGCAGCCGGACAACGCCACCGGCAACGGGGCGACAGTCGTCCTGGACCTTCCGGAGGACGCGAAGAGCATCTCGTTCGTCGGCGCCGGAACGCAGGGCAACCAGAGCACCACCGGCACGGCGACGTTCAGCGACGGCAGCACGGCCAGCATTCCGATCCAGTTGAGCGACTGGACGCTGGGCGGCAACGCCAACGGCACCCCGTCCTACGGCAACATCATCGTCGCCCGTACGGCGTACCGGTTGCAGGGCACGAGCCGCGACGGCGCCCAGCCGTTCCTCTTCGCCACCGCGCCGTACCAGATTCCGGCGGGCAAGACGCTGGTGTCGGTGACCCTGCCGACGCAGACCGGTGACCCTCGCTCGGCGGGTCGGATCCACGTGTTCGCCGTGGCCAACGACGGCACGCCCGCCCCTGCGCTGACGACAGCTGCCCCGAAGAACCAGACGGCCACCGCCGGGCAGGCCCTCGCGGCGAACCTCGGTGCGGTGACCGGCGGCGTTCCCGGTACGACGGGCTACCGCGCCCGCGTCCAGTGGGGCGACGGCACGGTTCCGGACGACGTGACGATCGGCGCGTCCGGTGCGATGAGCGGCCAGCACACCTACGCACGGGAGGGCACCTACACGGTGCGCGTCACCGCGTGGGACACGCTGTCGAGCAGCACCGGCTCCTTCACCGTGACAGTGGCTCGGGGCGGATCGCAGCCGGCGATCGCGCTGTCCGCGTCCGGCGCCGTCACCACCGGTGGCGCGATCGTTGTCACCGGCAGCGGCTTCGCCGCCGGCGAGCAGGTGACAGTCAGCGTCGGCACCGACCCGGGCCGGAGCATGAAGGTCGCGGCCTCCGCGACGGGAACGGTCCGCGCCTCGGTGCCGACCTCCGGTGACGCGCAACCCGGCCGGTACGCCGTCACCGCGACGGGTGCGTCCTCGCGTACGCCGGCCACGGCCACCGTCCAGGTGACCGGGCAGCCGGAGGCGCGGACCTACCAGCCGCGGGTGGCGCTGTTGACCACCTCGGGCCCGCGCGGCACGTCGATCATGGTCGACGGTTCCGGGTTCGCGCCGAACGAGGTGGTCACGATCGCCTTCGGGACCGGACTGGCGGTCAGCACCGTGCGCGCGAACGGCGACGGCGTCATCTCCGGCGCGACGGTCAGCGTTCCGGGTGCGGCGAAGGCGGGCGCGACAGGCGTCACGCTGGACGGCGCCACGTCGGCGACGAAGGTGTCCCGACCGTTCACCGTCACCGGCTAGCACCGAGCCGGGGACAGCGCAGCCGCGTGGGGCGGGCCGTGATCACGGCCCGCCCCACGCGCTTGTCGCGCAATCCACTGTTAGCGTCGTCTGCCATGGCCGATCACGCGCTGCTCGCCTCGGGGCGCGACGCCGACGTCTACGCGCTCGACGCGTCTCGGGTGCTGCGCCGCTACCGCCAGGGCGGGGACAGCGCGCCCGAGGCGGCGTTGATGGCGTACGTCGCGGCCGCCGGCTACCCGGTGCCCATGGTGTACGACGCCCAGGGACCCGACCTGGTGCTCGAACGCCTCGACGGCGAAACTCTCCTGGCGTCGACGCTCGCCGGGCGCACCGGCATCGGCGCGGCCGCCGACCTGCTCGTGGGCCTGCACGACCGCCTTCACAGCGTGCCGGTCCGGTTCAGCGCCGACCCGGCGGACCGCGTCCTGCACCTCGACCTGCATCCACAGAACATCATGGTGACCTCACGCGGGCCGGTGGTCATCGATTGGCGCAACGCGACCGAAGGGCCGCCCGACCTGGACGTGGCCATGACCGCGCTCATCCTCGCCGAGGTGGCGATCAGCACGGACCCGCAGCTCGCCGATCCTGCTCGGGACGGCCTCGATGCCTTTCAGCGACGCGCCGAGCCGCCCCGGGCCAGCCAACTACGGCACGCCGTGGGTCTGCGTCGGGTCGACCCCGCGCTGTCCGCCGTCGAGAAGGCCGCCCTGGGTCGCGCCGCCGCCCTGGTCCACGCCCGCGTCGGCTGAGGCAGAGCCGAGCCCCCGGCCGGGCTCAGCGCCACGTTGACGCCCGCGCCGTCGGCGATGTCCCGGACGGTGGTGGCCGCGTAGCCGTCCCGGGCGAAGCGCTGGCGAGCGGCGTCGAGCAGCAACTGCCGGGTCTCGGCCGCCGTCCCGACGGCGACGCTGGGCCGGTTCGCCGGCGGTGTGGCTGGTCGCGAGGACAGGCGGTTCTGCTGCTGTCACGACGCGTTCTGCAAGGGCTGCCCACCGACGCGGCGTTCGGTTCGACCTCAACCTGCTCGCGGCGCGCCCAGTCGGAGCTGCCAGCGTGCGCCCTGGCTGGTGAGCCGGACGACGGCCAGGGGCTCCACGTCCACCTGCCGGTACGTCGTCATCGGAAGACCGAGGGCGTGCACCACGGCGACCCGGATCACCAGTGGGTGGGTGACCGCGATGACGCGTCCGCCGGCTCGGTGCTGCTCGTCCAGCCAGCTTCCGACCCGATCCCGCACGGCCGTGACGGACTCACCGCCGTGGGGCGCGGAGTCCGGTGCGGACAGCCAGTCGTGCAGCGCCTGCGGCTGCGACTCAGCGATGTCCTCAAGCGACCGTCCGGACCAGCCACCGTAGTCACAGTCGGCCAACGCCGTCTCGATCGTCGGCAGCAGGCCAAAGGCGTCGGCGGTCTGTCGGGCGGCCACCGCGGGGCTGGACAGGCAGGTGGCGTTCACGCCGAGGGGCCCACGCCGGTCCGCGCCCGCGCGGGCCTGGGCGAGGGCGGCCCGCAGGCCACCCTCGTCCAGGCCGTCGTCGACGCCGCCGAAGTGGGCGCGGCGCAGCGCGGCGGTGTGACCGTGGGCGACCAGCCGGAGGCTGGTGCCGGTCACGTGCCGGGCAGTGCGGTGCCGGCCCGGCGACGGCGCTCGCGGTGCATCAGGGCCGCGAACAGCAGACCGATGCCGGTCCAGAGCACGACCTGGGTGCCGAGCGAGGCCAGTCGGAAACTCCACAGCAGGGTCGCCGGGAAGTCCGCCGGAACCTCCTGGAAGGACGGCATCACCACGTACGAGACTGCCGTGACCAGCAGGAACCCGCCCACGGCCGCGGCGGCGCGCAACCACGTCGGCGCCTGGGCGCCGACCGACCGGTAGCCCAGCGAGCCGGCCCACACGGCCACCAGCCCGAGCACCACCATCAACAGGTAGGTGACGGTCCGTTGGTTGATGGTGGCCGGGTCGCCGACCGCCGGTGGGTTCGCCGGGTACTTGAGGAACGGCACGATCACCGCGCCGACCAGCGCCGCACCGGCCAGCAGCAGACCCGACCGCCCGTCGTCGTCGCCGCGCCGTCGACGGGACAGCAGGACGTACGCCGTGGCCAGCAGGCCACCCATCGCGGCCCCGAACAGGCCGGTGGCCAGGAACAGGCCGCCGCGCTGACCCGTCCGGCTGACCAGGGCGTCCTCGTGATCGTGCGCACCAGCGGCGGGCTCGGCGTGCGTCGCCGCCTCCTCGATGGCGATGGCCGCCTCGACGTGCGGTTCGCCGGCGACGTACGCGAACGCTCCGGCCAGCAGGCCGGCGATCAGGCCGGCCAGCAGCCCGCGGACGAGGACGGCGAGGAACGGGGGAGCGGCGGTGGTGTTCAGTGGCACGGGACGCCCAGCAGGTGCCGGCCGTCGTGCATCAGCTCGTGCAGGTACATCCCGCTGCGCGACACCGCCCCCTGGTCGAAGGCGACGAGGTACGCCAGCAGGGTGAGCACTGCGACGGTCGCCAGAGCCGTCCACAGCAGACGGGCACTGCCAGCGGGGTGCACCACCGGCTGGCTGGAAGCGGAGCTAGACATGAATACACGAACCTCCCCAGGGATGACGCGTCCCCATCGCAAGGCTGCGGACGACCGAGCGTCCTGGCTCGCGGGCCCCGGTTGTGGTTGGGGAACGCTCACAGTGGCGCGACCGCGCCGGATTCACACCGGCTTCCCTCGCGTCGCCGCAGATAGTGGGTCGACGGTATCGGTGCCGCCTCAGGCGGTCAACCCAAACCCCGCGCCCCCGAGCGCGACCGATACCGGCACGTCACGAGGCGGACCCGCCGCAGGTGTCTGTGGATTCGTCAGACCAAAAGGCGACACTGCCGGAAGCCGGTCGTGACGCGCGTTCCGGGACTCAACAACAGACTGTTACCGCTAACATGGTCAACCTGCCAGATCGACTCTGTGGCTTCGGGTTGACCCGGAGGGCTCGATCAGCGGCTGGGCGGGGTGTGGGGTGGACGAGAACGCGCCAGGACGGGTCCGGTGACGACCGGTGAGGTCGCGCGACGGCCGGGCATCGTGGACGCGCATCACCACCTGTGGGTCCGTGCGCGGCACCCACAGCCCTGGATCGATCCGCACACCATGGCCGCGCTCGACGACGACTTCACGCCGGTCGAGCTCGCCCCGTCGACCCGGGCCGCAGGGGTCACCCAGACGGTGGTCGTCCAGTCCGTCGCCGTTCGGTCGGAGACGCCGGAGCTGCTCGGCATCGCGGCCGACGACCCGCTCATCGCCGGGGTCGTCGGCTGGGTCGACCTCACCGCCGCCGATGTCGACCGTCGCCTCGCCCGACTACGAAGGGCGCGCGGAGGCGAACGGCTGGTCGGGGTCCGGCACCTGGTCCAGTCCGAACCCGACCCGACCTATCTCGACCGCCCCGACGTGCGGCACGGCATCGCGGCGGTCGGTGCCGCCGGACTCGCGTTCGACCTCCTGGTGCGCCACAGTCAGCTTCCGGCAGCCGCCCGGCTCGTCCGCGACATGCCGCAGGTGCGGTTCGTCCTGGACCACCTCGGCAAGCCCCCGCTCGGGCGCGCCGATCCCGGTGACTGGCGGCGCGACCTGCGGGCGCTCGCGGCCGAGCCCAACACGACGGCGAAGCTCTCCGGTCTGGTGACCGAGGTGCACGGCGGGCCCTGGACGACGGCCGACCTGCGGCCCGCAGTCGAGCACGCCCTCGACGTGTTCGGGCCGGATCGGCTGATGTTCGGCTCGGACTGGCCGGTGTGCCTGCTCGCCACCTCGTACACCCGATGGGTCACCGTCCTCGGTGACCTGCTGGACCCGCTGTCCGATGACGAGCGGGCCGCGATCTGGCGCCAGACCGCCGGCCGGGTCTACCGGCTGGCCCCGTCCTGAGGCTGCAGCGCTTTTCGACCTGGGGACATAGGATGTTATCGATAACATGCTAGCGGCTGCAGTCGATGTCGATTTGGTCTGACGTATGGCTTCGGTGGTGCAGGTAACGATGGCAAAACATGCTCGCAAGACCTTGGCAACATACGTGAATGCGTGGCAAGGTAACGCCTGATCGTGGGAAACATCCGACCTATCCCCAAGGGGTGTGCGGGCGCCTAGCCGCACCACCATCCGAGCGGGGTCGGTCGCTCACAGGCGTTCGGCTCGTCGGCGGGTCCCCGTCGGGCGCCGGCGCCACGCTTGGGGAGGTCAGGGCCGACGATGAGTAGCGCCGAGGCAACCGCCGACACGCAGCGCGGCGAACTCAGCGACTGGTTCCGGGAACGGATCTCCCACGCCGTCTCCGAGTTCACCGCCGCGACCGCGCTGGTCGTCCTGTTCATCGCCCTGACCTTCGCGAGTCCGTACTTCCTGACGGCGGACAACCTCTTCAACATCGGGGCCCAGACGGCGGTCATCGCCATCATCGCCACGGCCCAGACGATGGTCATCATCACGAAGGGCATCGACCTGTCCGTGGGATCGGTCGCCGCGCTCGCCGGTGTGTTGGGCGCGATGGTCGTGCGCGACCTCGGCTTCTCGCTCTGGGCGGCGACGGCGGTCGCGATCGGCGTCGGCGCGCTGGCGGGGCTGTTGAACGGGCTGCTGGTGACTGTGGCCCGGATTCCGCCGTTCATCGCGACGCTGGGGACGATGTCCGTGGGCCGCGGCCTTGTCTTCATCATCACCGGCGCCGTCGGCGTCTACGGCCTGCCCCGGTCCTTCCAACTACTCGGCAACGGGCAGATCCTCGGCATCCCGTTCGCCGTGGTGATCACCGTCCTGGTCGCCGTCGGGGTCGCCTTCCTGCTCTCCCAGACCCGCTTCGGTCAGTACACCTACGCGATGGGCTCCAATCTGGAAGCGGCGCGCCGCTCCGGCATCCGGGTCGGGCGGCACCTCACCGGGGTGTACGTGCTGGCCGGCGTGCTGGTCGGGCTGGGCGGCATGATCGCGGCCTCCCGGGTCAACTCCGGCCAGCCCAACTACGGGATCTCGCTGGAGCTCGACGTCATCGCCGCCGCCGTCATCGGCGGAGCCAGCCTGTTCGGCGGGCAGGGCCGCATCGTCGGGACCATCATCGGCGCGTTCCTCATCGCCCTGGTCCGCAACGGCGCCGTCCTACTCGACATCAGCATCCACTACCAGCAGGTGATCGTCGGCGTGATCATCTGGGCCGCCGTCTACTTCGACCAGTACCGCCGCCGGCGGCTGGAATCACGGGGTTGACATGCCATTTCGAGAGTCCGAACGAGAAGGGACACACACCATGGCACACACCACCACCAGCCGGCGGACGCGAGGACGACTCCTGCGCGCGCAGGCGATCCTGGCCGCGGCAGCGGCGACCGCTCTGCTCAGCGCCTGCGGCGGGGTCGAGGTCCGGGACGGCGGCGACGGCGCGACCAAGGACGCGAGCGGCCCGTTGAAGCTCGCAGTCGTACCCAAGGCGGTCGGGGCCGACTACTGGAACACGGTCAAGGCCGGCGCCGAGTGCGCCGCGCAGCGCGCGGGGGACGTCACCGTCCAGTGGGACGGGGTGACCGCCGAGACCGACGTCGAGGGCCAGGTCAACCTGATCCAGAACTTCGTCACCAAGAAGGTCGACGGCATCGTCTACGCGGCGACCGACTCCAGCGCGCTGGCACCGGCGACCGACAAGGCGCTCAGCGCCAACATCCCGGTTGCCATGATCGACTCTGGCACCAGCCCGCAGCCCTCGAACGTGCCCCTCTTCGCCACCGACAACCGTGCGTCGGCGACCGAGGCGGCGAAGCTGCTCGCCACCGAACTCGGCCCCGGCAACCACGAGGTGGCGCTCGTCGAGTTCCAGCCCGGATCGCAGACCAACACCGAGCGGGTCGACGGCTTCAAGGCCGGCCTCGCCCAGTACCCCAACCTGAAGTTGGTCGGCCAGCAGCCGAGCCGCAGTGACGTCAACGAGGCCCGACGGGTCACCGAGAACATCCTCACCGCCAACCCCAAGCTCGCCGGCGTCTTCGCCGCCAACGAGCCGAGTGTGCTCGGTGCCGCGCAGGCCATCCAGGCGGCCGGCAAGTCCGGCAAGGTGGTCATCATCGGCTGGGACGCGGCCCCGGACGAGATCGCCGGGGTGCGCAACGGCCAGATCTCGGCGCTGGTGGTGCAGAACCCGTTCAAGATGGGCTACTTCGGCGTCGACAAGATGGTCAAGCACCTCCGGGACAAGGCGCCGCTGGCATCGGCCGACACCGGCGTCACGTTCGTCACCAAGGAGAACATCGACTCGGCGGAGATCAAGGCGGTGCTCGAGCCCAGCTGCGCCAACCCGCCGGTGCAGTGATGGTCGCAATCCCCACAACCACCGCGGACAGCGATCAGCAACCCACCGAGGCGGAACCGCCGGTCCTCGAAGCCCGCGGCATCGTCAAGCGGTTCGGGCACGTCGAGGCGCTGCGTGGCGCCGACTTCACGGTCCGCCGCGGTGAGGTCGTCGCGCTGATCGGTGACAACGGCGCCGGCAAGAGCACCCTGATCAAGACCCTGTCCGGTGTGCACCCACCCGACGAGGGCGAGATCAGGGTCGGCGGTCGCCCGGTCCAGTTCTCCACTCCGGTCGATGCCCGACGAGCGGGGGTGGAGACGGTCTACCAGGACCTCGCCGTCGCCGACGACCTCAGCGTGGCCGCCAACCTGTATCTCGGCCGGGAGATCCTTCGCTCCGGACCACTCGGCCGGCTCGGGCTGTTGGACAAGCGCGCCATGCGCCACGGCGCCGCCGCCGCCCTGGACGAACTCGGCGTACGCATCCCTCGGGTCACCACCCCGATCGCGATGCTCTCCGGTGGTCAGCGGCAGTGCGTGGCGGTGGCCCGCGCCATCATCTGGGCGACCAACGTGGTCATCCTCGACGAGCCCACAGCGGCCCTGGGCGTGGTCCAGACCGGGCGGGTGCTCGACGTCGTCCGGCGCGCCCGCGACGCCGGCATGTCGGTGGTGCTGGTGAGCCACAACATGCCGCAGGTGCTCGAGATCGCCGACCGGGTCGAGGTCCTGCGCCTCGGTCGGCGCGCTGCCCAACTCCGCGCCGACGAGGTCACCACCGACGATCTGGTCGCGGCGATGACCGGCAGCACCAACGTGGATCGGGAGGAACGGTGACGGCTGTCGCCCAGCGGGATGCACGCGATCCCGCCCGTCCGGCGACCCGCAGCGGCGTCGTGCCGCCGCTGCGGCTGAGCCCACTGGGCTTCGGCGCCTCGCAGGGCGGCAATCTCTACCGGGCGACCTCGGACGAGCAGTTCGCCGCCGCCGTGGACACCGCCTGGGCAGGCGGCATCCGATACTTCGACACGGCACCGCACTACGGCCTGGGCCTGTCCGAGCGACGCCTGGGCGCGGCCCTGCGCTCCCGCCCGCGCGGCGAGTACGTGGTGTCGACGAAGGTCGGCCGGCTGCTCGTGCCGTCACCGGAGACGGCGCACCGGCGGGACCCGGAGGGGTTCGCCGTTCCCGCCGACCACCGCCGGGTCTGGGACTTCAGCCGCGACGGCGTACGCCGTTCCCTGGAGGCGAGCCTTCGGCGCACCGGCCTGGACCGGATCGACGTGGTGTACCTGCATGATCCGGACGAGCATTGGGCGCAGGCCGCGCACGAGGCGATCCCGGCGCTGGTGGAGCTGCGGGAGCAGGGCGTCATCGGTGCCGTCGGTGCGGGGATGAACCAGTCAGCGATGCTGGCCCGCTTCGTTGCGGAGACCGACGTGGACGTGGTGATGTGCGCCGGCAGGTACACCCTGTTGGAGCAGGGCGCGCTGACCGACCTGCTGCCCGTCGCGCAGGCCCGCCACGTCGGTGTGGTGGTCGCCGGTGTCTACAACTCCGGGCTGCTGGCCCGGGACATGCCGCCGCCCGACGCCGTCTACGACTACCAGCAGGCGCCGGCAGAGGTGATCGACCAGGCCCGCCGGATAGCGCGGGTCTGTCAGATGTACGGCGTCACGCTGCCCCAGGCGGCGTTGGCGTTCGTCCGTCGTCACCCGGCCGTGGTCTCGACAGTGGTCGGCATGCGGGACGAGGCCCAGGTGGCCGAAACCCTGCGCCGGTCTGGTGGCGACGTCCCGGATCAGCTCTGGACGGCGTTGTACGACGAGGGACTGCTCGACGTGCAGCCGTGAGGGTCGGCCGTCACGACCGCGCCGTCACGATGCTGGCGTCAGCGTCGTCGGGTAACCCCTGCAACGACTCCTCCACGCCGATCAGGTGGTTGGCCATCCGGGTGCGCGCCCGCTCCGGGTCGCGCGCCACGAGGGCCTTCAGGATCGCCACGTGTTCGTGATGAGTGCGCAGGTCCGCGCCCTCCTCATGCAGACTCCGCCAGAGCCGGCCGCGGATGGTGCGCCCGGCGAACGCCTCGATCAGGCCGACGAGCACCGGATTCTCGGCGTGCACCGCGATGATCCGGTGGAAGGCGATGTCGATCTCCATGATCCGCTCGTGGTCCGGCGGTGACTGGCCGATCAACCGGGCCGCCTCGTCGAGCAGGTCACCCGCCTGGGCCAGGGCCTCGTCGGTGATCCTGGTCGCCGCCAGACAGGCGGCCTCGCACTCCAGCAGCCGGCGAACGGTGTGGATGTGCCGGGGGTCGCCCTGGCCCTGGAAGTCCACCACGAAACCCATCGGGGCCAGCAGTTGTGGCGCGTCGAGGTTGGTGACGTAGGTGCCGTCACCCTGGCGGATGTTGACGATGCCCAGGATCGACAGGGCCGACATCCCCTCGCGCAGCGACCCCCGCGAGACACCGAGCTGCTCGGCGAGGTCCTTCTCGATGGGCAACCGGTCCCCGGGCCGGAACTGCCCTTCGAGGATCATCCGCTTGATGCCGTTGACCACTTCGTCAGTGCGAGACATATTTCCCCTAGCGGCCGGCGGGGGTGGCCTTCCCACCCGCAGTCACGTACGCCGCCTCCGGAGATGACACGGTAGTCGGGTCTGTCGCGCCCCAGTAGTGGCCGTCGGGAAACCGGTAGAGCGCCACCGACTCCTGACGCATCCGAGTGGAGTAGCCGGGCTGGCTGGGCAGGACGTATCCGCTGCCGGAACCGGTGTCCCGGATGATGCACGGGTCGGTGAAGTGCTCGTGCAGATGGTCGACGAACTCGGTGACCCGGTTGGTGAGGTCTCCCGAGATCGCGACGTAGTCGAGCACCGACACGTGTTGGACCATCTCGCACAGGCCGACACCGCCGGCGTGTGGGCACACCGGGACGTCGAACTTCGCGGCGAGCAGCAGCACGGCGACGATCTCGTTGATGCTGGCCAACCGGCCGGTGTCGAGCTGGCAGAAGTCGATGGCCTCGGCCTGGAACAGCTGCTTGAACATCACCCGGTTGTGGCAGTGTTCGCCGGTGGCGACGCCGATCGGAGCGACGGCGCGGCGGACGGCTGCGTGGCCCAGGATGTCGTCGGGGCTGGTCGGCTCCTCGATCCACAGTGGCGTGAACTGGGCGAGGGCGGTGACCCAGTCGATGGCCTGACCGACGTCCCACACCTGGTTGGCGTCGATCATCAGGTTGCGATCCGGCCCGAGGATCTCGCGCGCGATAGCGCATCGGCGGATGTCGTCGTCGAGGTTTGCGCCCACCTTGAGCTTGACGTAGCCGTAGCCGGTGTCCACCGCCTCCTGGCACAGTCGGCGCAGCTTGTCGTCGCCGTAGCCGAGCCAACCCGCGGAGGTGGTGTAGGCGGGGTAGCCGGTGCGGTCGAGCTCGGCGAGGCGGGCGGCCTTCGTGCCCTCCTTGGCCCGCAGGATGGCCAGTGCCTCGTCGCGGGTCAGCGCGTCGGACAGGTAGCGCAGGTCCGCGATGTCGACGAGTTGCTCGGGGGACATGTCGACGAGCAGCCGCCACAGCGGCTTGTCGGCGACCCGGGCGACCAGGTCCCATGACGCGTTCAACACGGCCGCCAGGGACAGGTGGACGACGCCCTTTTCCGGGCCGAGCCAGCGCAGTTGCGAGTCGGAGGTGAGGAGGCGGTAGACCGCGCCCATGTCCGCTGCCATGGTCGCCACGTCCAGGCCCACCAGAAGCTGTGCCTGGTGGACTGCGGCCGCCGCGACGATGTCGTTGCCTCGACCGATGGTGAAGGTCAGGCCGTGCCCCGCGAGTGGCGCCCCCGCGCCGTCGACGCCGTCGGTGTGCAGGACGACGTAAGCCGCCGAGTAGTCGCCGTCCTTGTTCATGGCGTCTGACCCGTCAGCGGTCAGGGAGGTGGGGAAGCGGACGTCTTCGACGGTGACGGCAGTGATCTGCGGCATGCGCTCCTCGCCCGGCTAGGCTAAAGATCAGATGATCACTGGGAGTATACGGAGGGCTGCTCCAGCACGTCAACGATGTCGATCACCACTGACCCGCAGACGTATGATGTTTACGTCGCCGAGCCGCTCCGCCTTATCGCCCATCGTGCCGGTAGACGGGGGATGGTGGCGGGGGTGGCGGGGCGTGGAGATCGGATGTTCCACCTCGCGCCGAGGCATTGACGTCGACGTATGGGAGCACTTTGCGGTGCCGTGGCTCCGATACATCAAATCTTTGTCGACTGTCGACACTCGCGCGGAGAGTCCGGTCTCTGGTGCCCGGCTTCGGTCGGCGTGGGGTGGTTGGCCGCGGTGGTGACGGTGGTCACCGAGTGAGCCGCCGACACGCCCGAGACCGACATGTGGGGTGTGACAACGACTGCGTCCCTATATATGGTGTCGAGCGCAGCTGGTTCGGCCGCTCATCCAGTGCGGTCGAGGCAACAGGGAACCCGGTGGAAATCCGGGACTGTCCCGCAGCGGTGAGTGGGAACGACCGCCGTCATCAGCACTGGGCCACCAATCGGCCTGGGAAGCGACGGCCAGTAGGAGACCGGCGAGCCCGGTCGTGCCCGCGAGTCCGAAGACCTGCCAGCGCGCCGCGTACCCGCATCCGGGTGGGCGGCGGTCCGAGGCCGCGTGGGACGGCTGACGCCACCTGACCCACGCCGGGCTGGCGTGGCGTCCGTCGGTGTCTGTCTCCTCGCGTCCGGGCCACCAGGTCTCGAACTCCGAGGAGCGAGTGGTGACAGTCACCGAGGTAGTCCCGGCCAGCGGCGACGCGATCCTGCGGCGGACGCCGATGCGGGTCCGCAAGCGCGACGGCGGCACCGAACCAGTGGACGTGAACAAGATCGTCCGGGCGGTCGAGCGGTGGGCCGACGACCTGGCCGACGTCGATCCGATGCGGGTGGCCACCCGCACCATCAGCGGCCTCTACGACGGCGCGACCACTGCCGAACTGGACCGGCTGTCCATCCAGACCGCCGCCGAGATGATCGGTGAGGAGCCGCAGTACTCACGCCTCGCCGCGCGGCTGCTGGCCGGCTACGTCGACAAGGAGGTGCGTCGACAGGGCATCACCTCGTTCAGCGCGGCGATCCGGGTCGGCCACGCCGAGGGCCTGATCGGTGACGACACCGCCGCGTTCGTCGCCGCACACGCCGCGACGCTCGACCA
The DNA here is from genome assembly GCF_040649935.1 of Micromonospora sp. NPDC048842. Taxonomy (NCBI): domain Bacteria; kingdom Bacillati; phylum Actinomycetota; class Actinomycetes; order Micromonosporales; family Micromonosporaceae; genus Micromonospora; species Micromonospora sp. NPDC048842. Next base: position 202,720 of record NZ_JBEZGK010000010.1, read on the forward strand.
CGCCATCGACCCCGACGGCGACCGCCGGTTCGAGTACTTCGGCCTGCGCACCGTGTACGACCGCTACCTGCTGCGCCACCCCACCAGCCGACTGGTGCTGGAGACCCCGCAGTACTGGCTGCTGCGGGTGGCCTGCGGCCTGGCCCGGACGGCGGACGAGGCGGTCGGCTTCTACCGGCTGATGTCCAGCCTGGCCTACCTGCCCAGCTCACCGACCTTGTTCAACTCCGGGACGCGGCACACCCAGATGTCCTCCTGCTACCTGGTCGACTCCCCGCTCGACGAGCTGGACTCCATCTACCAGCGGTACGCCCAGGTCGCCAACCTGTCCAAGTTCGCCGGTGGCATCGGCATCGCGTACTCCCGGGTCCGCTCCCGGGGAGCGCTGATCCGGGGCACGAACGGGCAGTCCAACGGGATCGTGCCGTGGCTGCGCACGTTGGACGCGAGCGTCGCCGCGGTGAACCAGGGTGGCCGCCGCAAGGGCGCGGCCTGCGTCTACCTGGAGCCGTGGCACCCGGACATCGAGGAGTTCCTGCAACTGCGGGACAACACCGGCGAGGACGCCCGACGCGCCCACAACCTCAACCTGGCCAACTGGATCCCGGACGAGTTCATGCGCCGGGTCGAGGCCGACGAGCTGTGGTCGCTGTTCGACCCGCACGAGGTGCCCGAGTTGCCCGACCTGTGGGGGGAGCGGTTCGACGCCGCGTACCGGGAGGCCGAGGCGCAGGGCCGCTACGTGCGGCAGATCCCGGCACGGGAGCTGTACGGGAAGATGATGCGGACCCTCGCCCAGACCGGCAACGGCTGGATGACCTTCAAGGACGCCGCCAACCGGCTCTGCAACCAGACCGCCGAGCCGGGCAACGTGGTGCACCTGTCGAACCTCTGCACCGAGATCATCGAGGTGTCCAGTGACACCGAGACCGCCGTGTGCAACCTCGGCTCGGTGAACCTCGCCGCCCATCTCACCGCCGACGGCATCGACTGGGATCGGCTGCGTGCCACGGTGCGGACCGCTGTGACCTTCCTCGACCGCGTCATCGACATCAACTACTACCCGACCGCGCAGGCGGCGGCGAGCAACCCCCGCTGGCGGCCGGTCGGACTCGGACTGATGGGCCTACAGGACGCCTTCTTCGCGCTGCGGCTGCCGTTCGACTCGCCGGCCGCCCGGGAGCTGTCCACCCGGATCAGCGAGGAGCTGTACCTGACGGCGCTGGAGACCTCCGCCGACCTGGCGCGCGACTTCGGCGCGCACCCGGCGTACCCGCAGACCCGGGCCGCGCGGGGCCAGCTCCAGCCCGACCTGTGGGGTGTCGAGGGCACGCAGACCGCGCGGTGGGACGCGCTGCGTGAGCGGGTCGAGGCGTACGGGCTGCGCAACTCGCTGCTCGTGGCGGTCGCGCCGACCGCCACCATCGCCTCGATCGCCGGGTGCTACGAGTGCATCGAGCCGCAGGTGTCCAACCTGTTCAAGCGAGAGACCCTGTCCGGGGAGTTCCTCCAGGTCAACACCGCTCTGGTACGCGAGCTGAAGGCCCGCGGTCTGTGGACCGAGCGGGTCCGTTCGGCGATCAAGCGGGCGGAGGGGTCGGTGCAGGACATCGCCGAGCTTCCGGTCGGCGTACGGGAGCTGTTCCGCACCGCGTGGGAGCTGCCGCAGCGGGCGCTGATCGACCTGGCCGCCGCCCGCGCCCCGTTCATCGACCAGTCCCAGTCGCTGAACCTGTTCCTGGCCGCGCCGACCATCGGCAAGCTCTCCTCGATGTACCTGTACGCCTGGAAGGCAGGGCTGAAGACCACCTACTACCTGCGCTCGCGCCCCGCGACGCGGATCCAGCAGGCCACCGTCAGCGCCATCGCACCCGTCGTCGTCGACGCGGAGGCGCTGGCCTGCTCGCTGGAGAACCCCGAGTCGTGCGAGGCCTGCCAGTGACCCCCACCGACGCCGCCACCACAGACGCCAGCACCACCGACACGAGGACCACGCACATGCTGCTCGACCCCGGGATGGACCTCACTCTCCGCCCGATGCGCTACCCGCACTTCTTCGACCGGTTCCGCGACGCGATCCGCAACACCTGGACGGTCGAGGAGGTCGACCTGCACGCCGACCTCGCCGACCTGGACAAGCTGTCGCCGGCCGAACGGCACCTGGTCAGCCGCCTGGTGGCGTTCTTCGCCACCGGTGACACGATCGTCGCCAACAACCTGGTGCTCAACCTCTACCAGCACGTCAACAGCCCGGAAGGTCGCCTCTACCTGTCCCGCCAGCTGTTCGAGGAGGCAGTGCACGTCCAGTTCTATCTCAACCTGCTCGACACGTACGTGCCGGACGAGACCGAGCGCTTCGAGGCATTCGCGGCCATCGAGAACATCCCCTCGATCCGTCGTAAGGCCGAGTTCTGCTTCCGGTGGATCGACTCCCTGAACGAGCTGCGGGAGCTGCGGTCCCGCGAGGACCGGCGTACGTTCCTGCTCAACCTGATCTGCTTCGCGGCCTGCATCGAGGGGTTGTTCTTCTACGGCGCGTTCGCGTATGTCTATTTCCTGCGCTCCCGCGGTCTGCTGCACGGCCTCGCCTCGGGCACCAACTGGGTGTTCCGCGACGAGTCCATGCACATGGCGTTTGCGTTCGACGTCGTCGACACCGTTCGCGCCGAGGAGCCGGACCTGTTCGACGACGACCTCGCCGACCAGGTTCGCCGGATGCTCACCGAGGCGGTCGAGTGTGAGGTGCAGTTCGCCGAGGACCTGGTGGGCCAGGGCGTGCCCGGTCTGACGTTGGCCGACATGCGGGAGTACCTCCAGCACGTCGCCGACCGCCGCCTCGCCCAGCTCGGTATCGCGCCGCACTACGGGTCGAGCAACCCGTTCGGCTTCATGGAGTTGCAGGACGTGCAGGAGCTGTCCAACTTCTTCGAGCGGCGGGTGTCGGCGTACCAGGTCGGGGTGACCGGCACTGTCGCCTTCGACGACGACTTCTAGGCGGCGACCTCGGCCCACGCGTTGCCCGTGAGGACCGCCCCGTCCGCGCCGATCTTGCAGTTTCAGTTGCCGATATGCGCGCAATGCCCTTTTGTGTCGCAACAGGAAGTGCAAGATCGCGGGGAAGGGGCGGTCCGGTCTCGTCGATCATGGAGTTATGGTGCCTGATTTGGTGTTGTGCGGGCACTTTGTCACCGACCACAACTCCATCATCGACGAGGCAGCAGTGCGGGGTTGGCGAACAGCCAGTCCGTCGAGACGCGACGGTACTGGGCTACTTCTCATCAGTCGATCACGGAAGCGGCGCGCTCAGCTCTGGGCTGCTGCGACGTAGACACCTTTGCCTGGATGGCCCTCGACCAGCTCGCGGTCTTTGAGGATCATCATGACCCGATCGATGGTGGAGTTTCGGCAGCCCAATCTGATCACGGTGAGCTGTGCGGCGCGTTCGACGCCGACTTCTAGGCGGCGACCGATCCGGGGGCCTGGCGCCGCTTGGTGAGCCACCGCATCACGTGCAGGGGGTGCGACGCCGGGTCCGGGATCGGGTGGAAGACGTGTTCGACATCGCCGTCGGCGACGATCAGGGTCAACCGCTCGTAGAGCGTCATGTCGCCAGCGGTGCGGGTCGGCAGCCGCAGCGCGTCGGCCAGGGTCAGTCTCGGGTCGGGGATCAGCGGGTAGGGCAGCCGCAGCCGGTGCGCGAGTTCACGCTGATACCCGGTCGACTGCGCGGACAGGCCGTACACCCGGGCGGCGCCGGCCGCGCGGATCTCCGCGTGGTGGTCGCGGAACCAGGCGGCCTGCTCGGTGCTGCCACGGGCGCCGTGGATCTCCAACAGCCCGTTGGGCAGGTCGACGCCCGGTCGTCCGGTCAGTGGGTAGACGAAGATGACGCTGCGCCCGGCGCCGAGCGCGCCGAGATCGACCGGGCGGCCGTCGGTGCCGTAGAAGGACAGCGGTGGCAACCTGACGCCGACCAGCGCGGTGGGGTCGGCGCCTTCGGCGGGACTGCCGGGTACGACCTGGGTCGCGGCGGCGTCCAGGCGCGCGTCCAGCGCGTCCCGCTGGGCGGTCAACTTGCCGATCCGTTCCTGGAGGTTCGTGATGGTGCTGCGGTACGTGGCCACCGCCGCCGCGCACACGTCGGTGTCGTCGGAACCATCGGCGATCGACTCGACGAACGGGCGGGTCTCCTCGACGGTGAGGCCGAGCGCCATCAGCTCGCGGATCTGCGCCACCAGCCGCACCGCGATCGGGTCGTACTCCCGGTAGCCGTTGCTCAGCCGCCGGGGTACGACCAGCCCGGCCGACTCGTAGTAACGCAGTGCCCGGACCGTGGTTCCGGTCCGGCGTGCCAACTCACCCACCCGCATCCCGCGACCCTAAACCCGCACCCCGGGGTACGGGTCAACGTGTCCATCGTCGCGGTGTCAGGGCCGCCGTTTCCTGCCAGTCTGGCTGCGAAAAGGCAGCTTGAAAGGGAGTGTGTGATGACGGCAATCAGTCGGGTGTGGGCTCGGCAGATCCTCGACAGTAGGGGCAACCCGACAGTGGAGGCCGACGTGGTCCTCGCCGACGGGTCAACCGGCCGGGCGGCAGTGCCGTCCGGCGCGTCGACGGGGGCGAACGAGGCGGTCGAGCTGCGCGACGGGGACCGGACGCGTTTTCACGGCAAGGGCGTGAGCACTGCCGTTGCCGCTGTCAACGGCGAGATCGCCGACGCGGTGCTCGGGCTCGACGCGGAGGATCAGGCCCTGATCGACGAGACGATGATCGCTCTCGACGGTTCCAAGGACAAGTGTCGACTGGGCGCCAACGCAATCCTGGCCGTTTCCCTGGCGACCGCGAAGGCGGCGGCGTCGGCCCACCGGCAGCCGCTGTACCGCTACGTCGGTGGCGTCGGCGCCCGCCTGCTGCCGGTGCCGATGATGAACATCATCAACGGTGGAGCGCACGCCGACAATCCGCTCGACTTCCAGGAGTTCATGATCGCCCCGGTCGGAGCGCAGACGTTCGCCGAGGCGGTCCGGATGGGCGCGGAGGTCTTCCACACCCTCAAGGCGTCCCTGGCCGCGGCCGGGCACAACACCAACGTCGGTGACGAGGGTGGCTTCGCGCCGAACGTCACGGACGCCGACGAGGCGCTGCGGTTCGTGCTGCGCGCCATCGAGGACACCGGTTACCAGCCCGGCGTCGACGTGCGGATCTGCCTCGACCCGGCCAGCTCGGAGTTCTTCCGCGCGGGTGTCTACGACTACGTCGGCGAGGGACGCCAGCGCACCGTCGAGGAGCACATCGACTACCTGCTCGACCTGGTCTCCCGGTACCCGATCAGCTCGATCGAGGACCCGATGGCCGAGGACGACATCGCCGGCTGGAAGCGGCTGACGGCGGTGGCGGGGGAGCGCGTGCAACTGGTCGGCGACGACGTCTTCTGCACCGACGTCGACCGGCTGCGCGACGGGATCGACGGCGGCTACGCCAACGCGATCCTGGTCAAGGTCAACCAGATCGGCACCCTCACCGAGACCCTGGCGACGGTCGACGCCGCACACAAGGCGGGGTACCGGGTGGTGATGTCGCACCGATCCGGGGAGACCGAGGACACCACCATCGCCGACCTGGCAGTGGCCGTCGGCTGCGGTCAGATCAAGACCGGCTCGCTGTCGCGCTCCGACCGCACGGCCAAGTACAACCAGCTCATCCGCATCGAGGAAGAGCTCGGCGAGCGCGCCAGCTACGCCGGAGGCCGTTGAGGACTGTGCTCCGGTCGGGTGGCGAGGTTCAGCTCGGTGAGGAGCTTCTCCACCCGACCCCGGATCTCGTCACGGATCGGGCGCACGGCGTCGACGCCCTTGCCGGCCGGGTCGTCGAGCTTCCAGTCCTCGTAGCGCTTGCCGGGGAAGACCGGGCAGGTGTCGCCGCAGCCCATGGTCACGATGACGTCGGAGGACTCCGCTGTCGCGTACTCCAGAAGTTTGGGGGTCTGGTCGGTGATGTCGATGCCGACCTCGCGCATGGCCTGCACGGCGGCAGGGTTGATCGTCTCGGCCGGCGCGGAGCCGGCGGAACGGACCTCGACGGTGTCGCGGGCGAGGTGGCGCAGCCAGCCGGCGGCCATCTGGGAGCGGCCGGCGTTGTGGACGCAGACGAACAGGACGCTGGGCTTGTCACTCACGGCGGGTGCCTTCCGGGTTACGCGGTTGCGGTGTTCGTGGAGGTGAAGAAGCGGCGGCGTGCCCACAGCGAGACGTAGACGAGGCCGACGAGGACGGGTACCTCGATCAACGGGCCGACGACGCCGGCGAGGGCTTGGCCGGAGGTGACGCCGAAGGTGCCGATCGCGACGGCGATGGCGAGTTCGAAGTTGTTGCCGGCGGCGGTGAACGCCAGCGTGGTGGTGCGTTGGTAGCCGAGGCCGATTGCGCGGCCGAGGGCGTAGGAGCCGGCCCACATGAGCGCGAAGTACACCAGCAGGGGCAGGGCGATGCGGACGACGTCCAGGGGTCGGCTGGTGATGGCGTCGCCTTGCAGGGCGAACAGGATCACGATCGTGAAGAGCAGTCCGTAGAGGGCGGCCGGGCCGATGCGGGGCAGGAAGCGGGCCTCGTACCAGGTGCGGCCCTTGGCGCGTTCGCCGAGGCGGCGGGTGAGGTAGCCGGCGAGCAGCGGGATGCCGAGGAAGACGAGCACGTTACCGGCGATGTCCCACGCCGAGACCGTCAACTCGGCGCCGGAGAGCCCCAGCCACTGGGGGAGCACGGCGAGGTAGAACCAGCCGAGCAGGCCGAACGCGACGACCTGGAAGACCGAGTTGAGGGCGACCAGGACGGCGGCGGCTTCCCGGTCGCCGCAGGCGAGGTCGTTCCAGATGATGACCATGGCGATGCAGCGGGCCAGGCCGACGATGATCAGCCCGGTGCGGTACGCGGGCTGGTCGGCCAGGAAGATCCAGGCCAGGGCGAACATCACGGCGGGACCGACGAGCCAGTTGAGGAACAGCGAGGAGATCAGCAGCCGGCGGTCGCCGGTGACGGTGTCGAGCCGGTCGTAGCGGACCTTCGCCAGCACCGGGTACATCATGATCAGCAGGCCGACCGCGATGGGTAGCGAGATCCCGCCGATCTGCACCGCGTCCAGAGCGCTGTTCAGCCCGGGGGTCAGCCGACCGAGGAGCAGGCCGGCGACCATCGCCAGCCCGATCCACACGGGTAGGAACTGGTCGAGTCGGGAGAGCCGGCCGACGACGGCGCTTTCGGTCGGGTCGCTCCGGAGGGTCGTTGTCACGTCGTCGGCGTCACGGTGAGTAGTGCGGCGAGCTGGCGCAGGATGGCCGGCCGGGCGCGGTAGTAGACCCAGGTGCCTCGGCGCTCGGCGTCGACGAGTCCCGCTTCGCGCAGCGTCCTGAGGTGGTGCGAGATGGTCGGGCCGGTCAGGTCGAACGCGGGGGTCAGGTCGCAGACGCAGATCTCGCCGCTCTCGGCGGAGGCGATCATCGACATCAGTTGCAGCCGCACCGGGTCGCCGAGGGCCTTGAACGCGGGCGCGAGCACCGTCGCGGCCTCGGCCGGTACGCGCCGCTCGGTCAGAGGGGGGCAGCACGACACGTCCATGGTCGGACCTGCTTGATTCGACATTCCTCTAGGTTGACACTTCTCTAATCAGTGTGCAACCGTCTGTTTCGACGGACGTCGAGACAGTCCTCCGATCTCTTCCGGAAGGCAACCCGCTGATGGCCGACATCATCGTGCGCCCCATGACCGACGACGACGCCGACCGAGTGCTGGCGATCTACCAGGACGGTCTGGACGCCGGCAATGCCAGCTTCGAGATCACCGCCCCGACCTGGGCGGCGTTCGACGCCGCGCGCCTGAGCGCGCACCGCTTCGTGGCAGTCGACAGCGACGGGGTGGTGCTCGGCTGGATCGCCGTCTCGCCGACCTCGACCCGCGCGGTCTACGCCGGTGTGGTCGAACACTCCGTCTACGTCGACCCGGCCGCCCAGGGCCGGGGCATCGCCCGGCTGCTGCTGACCGCGCTGATCGCCTCCACCGAGGCCGCCGGCATCTGGACCATCCAGTCCGGAGTCTTCCCCGAGAACACCGCCAGCCTCACCCTCCATCGGCGGGCCGGCTTCCGGGTCATTGGCGTACGCGAGCGGGTCGGTCGCCATCACGACCGCTGGCGCGACGTCGTCCTGCTGGAACGTCGAAGCCCCACCATCACCTGACCAGCCTTGGCCGTCACGACGGGCCACCACACCGAGGAGCCACTGATGAACGCTCTGGACGACAGTCCCACCATCGTCATCGGCGCCGGCCCGACCGGTCTCGCCGCCGCCGCGCACCTGCACGAACGCGGCCTGCCCTTCACCGTCCTCGAAGCCGGCGACACCCCGGGTGCCGCGGTACGCCAGTGGGGGCACGTGCGGGTCTTCTCGCCGTGGCGCTACAACATCGACCCGGCCGCCCGTCGGCTCCTCGACGAGGCCGGCTGGGTCGCCCCCGACCCGGGGGCACTGCCCACCGGCGCGGAGCTGGTCGACGACTACCTCCGGCCCCTCGCGCAGCTGCCACACCTGAAGCCACACGTGCGGTACGGGGCACGCGTCGAGGCGATCAGCCGGCTCGGCCTGGACCGACTGCGTACCGCCGGGCGCGACACCGCACCGTTCCTGCTCCGCCTCGCCGACGGCGACGAGCTGGTCGCCCGCGCCGTCATCGACGCCTCTGGCACCTGGAGCACGCCGAACGTCCTCGGCGCGTCCGGTCTGCGCGCGCGAGGGGAGGCCGATGCGGCGGCGTACCTGGAGCACGCGTTGCCGGACGTCCTCGGCGCCGACCGGGGCCGGTTCGCCGGACGGCACACTCTGGTGGTCGGCGCCGGTCACTCGGCCGCGAACACCCTGCTGTCCCTGGCTGAGCTAGCCGCAGTCGAGCCTGGCACCGAGGTGACCTGGGCCATCCGGGCCGCCGCGCCGACGCGTACCTACGGCGGCGGGGACGCCGACGCCCTCCCGGCGCGGGGCGCGCTCGGCGCACGGCTGCGTTCGCACGTCGACGCTGGCCGGATCCGGCTGCTCACCGGCTTCTCCGTGCAGGCGCTCACCCCGACGGACGGCCGGGTGAGCGTGGTCCTGCGGCACGGCGACGGCAGCGTCGAGTCGATCACCGTCGACCGTGTTGTCGCGGCTACCGGCTTCCGCCCCGACCACAGCATCGCCGCCGAGCTGCGGCTGGACCTCGACCCGGTGCTGGGCGCCACCCGTGCCCTGGCCCCGCTGATCGACCCCAACGAGCACTCCTGCGGCACCGTGCCACCGCACGGCGTGGACGTGCTCGCCCACCCCGAGCAGGGCTACTACGCCGTCGGCATGAAGTCCTACGGCCAAGCGCCGACGTTCCTCATGGCCACCGGCTACGAGCAGGTCCGCTCCGTGGTCGCCGCGCTGGCAGGTGACTGGACCGCCGCCCGCGACGTCCAACTCGACCTGCCCGCGACCGGTGTGTGCAACAGCAACCCTGCCGACTCGGTGGGCGACGACTGCTGTGGGCCGCAACCGACGGGGCGTGGACTGTCCACCGGCATCTCCGGAGGGCTGCGGTCCGCACCGATCAGCCTCATCGCCCTCGACGCCGCGCCCGCAGGAGGTTGTTGCGCCAGCTGATCACCGGTTACGACGGTGCCCGCTGCGCGGCGCGAGGGCGCTCCCGGAGGCCTCATGAGAGCGAGACGCCGGGCAGCCCGCGCAGTCGGACGGTGCACCGTCACCGTCGGCTGGCACAGGCGACACACGTACGCGCGGACGGGCGGGCGACGAGTCGCTCGGCGGGAATCGGCCGGGCGCACCGTTCGCACACGCCGTAGCTGCCGTCATCGACCCGTCGCAGCGCGACGTCCAACTCGGCCAGGCGTCGGCGGGTGGCGTCCAGGACGGCGGTGAGCTGCGCGCGTTCGAAGGCGATGGTGCTTCCCTCGGGGTCGTGCTCGTCATCGGCGTTGGACGACCGGGACGCCTCGAAAAGGCTCCGGAGGTCACCGTCCAGGGCGGTGGCCTGGATTTCGGTCTGCTCGCGAAGCCGCAGCAACTCCTCGCGGACCGCGCTGGAATCCCTGTTCATGGCCGTTCCAGAGTACCTGGGGGATGACGGTGGTCACATCACTGGCATTCCGAGACGACCGGTCATATCGTGGTGTCCGTCAGTCAGCCGGAACCCCGGGCGAGAGGAGTGCCACGAGATGCCACGAACGAAGTCGCCGGCCTCCGCCGGGACCCGGCAACGGTTGTCCGACGCCGCGTTGGACCTGTTCCACCTGCGGGGCTACAACGGGACGAGCGTCCAGGACATCGTCGCCGCGGCCGGGGCACCCAAGGGCACCTTCTACAACCACTTCGCCAGCAAGGAGGACCTCGCCCTCGACTCGGTGGCGAGATACTCCGCGGCGATGGGGCTGGAGATGCTCGACGAGAAGCAGGGCGGCACCCCGCTTGAGCGGATCACCGCTCATCTGAGTTACATCACCGGCCTCGGCGACACCATGGGTGACCGCGGATGCCTGCTCGGCAACTTCGCCACCGAGATCCCGGCGCACAGCGATGTCCTGCGCAACGCCGTCGACGCCGGTTTCGGCCGCTGGGTCGCCGCGCTCGCCACGGTGATCGAGCAAGCACGGGCTGCCGGTGAACTGCACGGCGACGAACCCGCCACTGATCTCGCCGGCTTCGTCGTCTCCAGCTACGAGGGCGCGGCAGCGCGGGCGAAGGCATCCGGTGACCCGGCCGCCCTCCGCGAGTTCTTCACCATCACCACGGCCCGGATCCTCACCTGATCCGCGTCCGATCCCAGCGGTGACAGTCCGCGTCGTTCCAACCGACGCGGCGCGTACCCAATCCAAGACGACCGGTCGTACGCCTTCGACCGGGAAGCTACACCTGCATTGAGGAGTGAGACATGAGCACGTACCTGATCAATCACCTGCGTATCCCGGGCGGAGTGCCGACCGAGGAGTCCCTGCGTTACCTGGAGCAGGTGCAGGCCACCACCGAGGCGTACGGCGCCAAGTGGCTTGTCCTGGACGCCCAGGTGCAGGTTCTCGAGGGCAGCTGGCCCGGTTCGGTAGTGCTGATCGAGTTCCCGGACGCGGAGACCGCCAAGACCTGGTACAACTCGCCCGAGTACCAGGCGATCCTGGCGCTACGCGTCGATCACACCATCAACGACCTGGTCCTGGTGGACTCCGTCGGCCCGGACTTCACGGTGGCCGGCTACGCGCGTCAGATCCGGACCCTGCTCGGTCAGTGACCAGCCCTCGCTGACCTGCCGTACCGCGATCCCCGCGCACGCGCGCGCCGTGCGCGGGGATCGCCTACATGAAGTTGCGGGTGTGCAGGGCGGAGAGCGCCGCCGCCTCGTCGGGCCGGAAACCCAGGCGGACGAGGCGGCGCTGACGGCCCTGATCCATCGCGTGTTGCAGAGCATGCACCCGATCGAAGCCGGCGGAGACGTCGTTCGGACGCCAACCACCCGCCGCGAGCACCACCAGCGCGTCGAAGACATCCGCGTTGAGGCCCGCAGTGTCGGCAAGCGCGTCGTGGCGGCGGTGGATGGCCGCCCGCAGCCGGTCGCGCAGCAGCGGATCGAGCTGCGCCTGATGCTCCAGGTGTGCCATGCCGAACACCACGTGCCGGCGCTCGTCCTGCATGGCGAGCCAACAGATCCGGCGCGTCACCGGGTCCGGGGCGTTCTCGTGCAGGAACGACAGCAGATCGACGAAGCTGCCCTCACCGAGCACGGAGAGCAGGAACGACGCCAACGCGAAGTCCGACTCCGCGACGAGGGTGAACAGCGACTGCCGACCGCCAGCGGATGACGTGCCCATCTCGGCGCCCCGCAGCAGCGCCCGCCGGCTGAAGACCTCCATGTGCCGGGCCTCGTCGGCCATCTGCACGGCGAGGAGCTGCACCACCTCCCGGAAGTGCGGATGGATGCGCCCCACGAACCGGGCCGGCACGACGAGGGCGGCCTGCTCGTTCTCGACCAGGTAGGTCATCACCTGTACCACAGCGGCTTCGACGTCGGCCGGCAGCGCGAACGGATCGTCCCACGGCACCGCGGTCTGCGGGTCCCACTGTCGGGCGGCGGCCTGCGCGTACAGGTTCGGGGCGATGTCGGCCCAGACCAGGTCGCGGTCGTCCAGGTCGAACCGGGCCTCCGGACCACCGGCTTCGAGGAGTGAACCCCGGGCGCCGAGCCCCCACCTTGCGGGTGGACGGCTGCTGAGCGCCGACGGCAGGGCCGGCCCGGCCCGCTCCGCGCCGAACCAGCGGTCGTCATCCGCCGACCCGCGGACCACCACCGCGACGAGGTCGCTCGCCTCGCCCCGGTCCGGCCACTCGACCCGATGACCCCGCCGACGACACCAGGCGGGCAGGTGTACGCGCAACGCCGGGTCGCGACCGGAGACCGCCAACCTGCCGCCGGGCGGCAACCCGGCCAGGGCGCGCTGCACCAGCAGGTGCGCGCCCCGGCCGAAACCCAGGTCACCGAGGTCGACCTCGGCGACCGGTGTCGCGCTCACGGCCGGTAGTCCGTGGCCGTCACCCGCCCGTCGGGGGAGTAGAAACCGCTGGCGTCGACCGCGTCGACGAGGGCGTCATACCCAGTGGTGCGGCCCTCCCGCCAGGCCGTCAGCCCCTCCAGGTCGAGCAGCGGACGCACCTGCGGATCGGCGTACGACATGCCGAGCAGCAGCGTGCCGAAGAGCCGGACCCCGTCGGACTCCGGCGCGCGGACCGTCATGTTGCAGTGGTCGTAGCGTGCGGTTTGCGCCACGATCCGGGTGCCCTCGGGCGGTAGTGTGCCCTCCTGGACGAACGCCAGGTGGTTGGCGTCGATCATGCAGGCGGCGTCGACCTCCCCGGCCATCAGGGCGCGGGCCGCGTCGCGCTCGCCGCCGATGTGGTCGCCGTGCAGGCCGACACCCACGTCGAAGCGGCGTACGTCGACAGTGACCCCGGCCGCCGCGAGGTGACCCAGTGGAATCAGCGTTGCCTGTGGACTGTCGATCGCCCCGACGCCGACCACCCGTCCGGCGAGGTCGGCGAGCTGGCGCACCGGCGAGTCCGCGCGGACCACCACGATCGAGGTGAGGTCCTGGTCGGTGTCGCGCATGGTGAGCGCGCGGACGGTAGTGCCGTTGGCGGCCGCCAGCCGCTCGGCCCGCAGCCAGGCCAGGGGAGAGTTCCAGGCCGCGTCGATCCGCCCGGCGACGAGGTCCTCGACCTGTCGTTCGTAGTGGGAGTAGAGGACGAAGTCGAAGTCCAGGCCCCGCCCGCGCAACCAGGTGCGGAAGCCCTCCCAGATGGTCACCACCTTCGGGTCGTACGCGACCGCGCCCAGCAGAACTTCTGGCGCGGGCATCAGCGGTTGGCCTCGTCGAGCAGCGGCAGCCCGGTGGCGAGCCGACCGACGAAATCGTGCAGCGCGTCGGTGGTCGGTGCCATCACCCGGGCTGCGCGGGCGTCCCGGAAACGGCGTTCAAGGCCCAACTCCTTGCGGAAGGCGCTGCCGCCGCAGAGCTGCATCGCGCCATCGGTCACGTCGGCGACGGTCTCGCCGCCGAGCGCCTTGACCTGGAGCACCCGCAGCATCGCGTCGTCGCGGCCGGTCTCCAGTGCGGTGAGCGTGTCGCCCAGGAAGGCGCGCAGCGCGTCGGTGCGGATCATCAGCCGGGCGAGGTCGCGTCGCGTGACGGGCGCGTCGCGCAGGGCGGCGCCGGTGTGCGCGAGTGTGGTCCCGGTGAGATGTCGGCCCGCTTCGGCCACCGCGCTGTCGGCGAGACCGAGGCAGAAGGCGGCGTTGAGCACCAGGAACCAGGGCAGGACCGCACCGAGCGCGGTGTCGAGCCCAGCCCCGTCGGCCGCCATCCTCGCCGTCGACGGAACCCGGAGCCCGTCGGCGGTCATCGGCCGAGAGCCGTTGCCCCGCAGACCCAGCCCGTCGAAGTCGCCGGTCACGCTCAGGCCGGCGCTGTCGGCCGGCACCAGCCACAGCGTCATCGGGCCGGCGTCGCGGGTCAGTGGAAGGCTCGACCAGACGTAGCTGTTGGCCTCGCCGGCCGAGGTGACCCAGCTCTTACGGGCGTCGAGGCGGACGGTGTCGTCGTCGGCGGCTGTCGCGGTGCCGGTCGGCGACCAGAAGTGGCTGCGCGAGCCGTACTCGGAGAACGCCAACGTGGTGAGGTGATCGCCGGTGGCGATGGCCGCGCGGACGTCCCGGGGGCCGTGCGCCTCGATGACGGCGGTCGCCGCGTAGTGCATGAGCACCACCATCGCTGTGGACCCGCACTCGGCGGCCAGCCGCTCGATCACCTCGGCGACCACCCGCATGCCGTGGCCGGCGCCACCGACCTCGGTCGAGGAGGCCAGGCCGAGTAGGCCGGCTGCGGCGAGAGCGTCGACACCCGGACGGGGGAAGGCCCCGTCCCGGTCGACGATCGGCGCCTGCGGGCGGATCACGTCGTCGATCACAGTGCCGAGCGTGTCCGTGGCATCGGTGGCGGTCTGGGCATTGTCGACACTGGCCGTCATGCTCGGTACCCCTTAAGGCAGGCCGATGGGACCGCTGTCGACACTATCCGAACCCGAAGACGCAGCGCGAGCGTCGGATTACCGTCTGGCGCGGGCGTTGTCCCGGTGGGGTCGGCCGTGCCCGTCGTCCCGGTCGATGCGCAGCTCGCGCTCCAACTCGGTGATGACCGCCCGCAGGTCGTCCAGCCGTTGGGTGAGCGCGATCCGGTCCACCTCGTCCGGTACGCCGTCGCCGTCCTCGTCGTACCCGGGAGCCAGGCGCTCGGTCATCTCCAACCGGCGGGCCTCCTCCATGGAGTTCACGATGACCGCGATGAGGATGTTGAGCAGCAGGTTGACGGTGATGACCACGTAGCTGACGTAGTAGAGCAGCGTCCATGGTGAGATCGCCATGCCCTGCTCGATGAGGTCGGGCAGCGTCTCCAGCGACAACAGCACGAACAACGTCAGCAGCGATCGGCCGATGTCGCCGTACTCCTCCGGATACCTGTTGCCGAAGATCAGCCAGCCGGCCATGCCGTACACGTAGAGCGTCACCACGGCCAGGGCGAGGAACCCGGTGACGCCCGGCAGGCTGCGCCACAGTGCGGAGACGATGGTCCGCAGACCGGGGGAGAACCGCACCAGGCGGACCATGCGGGCGACCCGGACGACCCGCAGCAGCGCCGGGTCGCCGTGCAGGCCCGGAATGAAGATCGCCGCGATCACCACGAAGTCGAAGACGTTCCAGCCGTGCCGGAAGAAGTCCTGGGGGCGTCTGCCGTAGGCGGCCAGCCGGACGGCGATCTCGACGACGAAGACGGCCCGGAAGAACAGCTCCAGGCCGTGCAGCGCGGTGCCCGCCGGGCTCAGATCGTCGTACGTCTCCAGGCCGAGAACGATGCCGTTGGCGAGGATGACCACGACGATGGCGATCTCGAAGGGCCGTGACCGGGCGAGCCGGTCGCAACGGTCGGTCCATCCTGAACTGTGCGACGGCGGTGTGGACGGAGCACCCCGCTGGGCGGGCGCGGGTGCGTCACTCACCAGTCGGCCGGCTCGATGAGGCGCGCCGGGGCCGGGGCCCACCTCCGGCCGTCGTCGTGGCGGTGCGGATGGTGTGCGGGCATGCCCACCAGCCTAGCCAAGATCAATGACGCTGCGCGACAGTGCCGTCCGTGCAGCGTGACTCGTTCGCTGCGCGTCGGCGCGATCCGTGCGGCGACGACACAAATCGCGAACGCCGTTTGCGGTTTACAGTAGATCAGTGAGTGACGCAGCCGCGAGCGGCCCCGACCGGCAGCCGATCTGGAGCAGGCCCGAACGTGGTAGCCGCGGCCCCGCTCCGGCGCACAGCCGGGACGCCATCGTCGTGGCCGCCATCACCCTGGCCGACACCGAAGGGCTGGCCGCGGTATCGATGCGCGCCGTGGCCTCCGCGCTCGGCACCGGCGCCGGATCCCTCTACCGCTACCTGTCGTCCCGCGATGACCTGCTGGACCTGATGACCGACCGGGCAGTGGGGGAGTTGCGCCCGTACCCGCAGGTGGAGGACGACTGGTTGGAGACGATGGTGCTGCTGGGACGCCGACAGTTGACGCTGTTCGGCGCCCACCCGTGGCTGCTCGATGTGATCCACCGGCCCTCCGGCATCGGCCCGCAGAGCCTGGCCTGGTTCGACAACTGCATCCGGATCCTGGAACCAGTGCGGTGCCCTGCCGCCGCCAAGTTCGAGACCATCGCGATGATGACCGGCGTGGTGAGTCTCTTCGCCCGCCGCGAGTCCGCCGCCGGGGCGTCCAGCTTCGCCGCGGTGGACCTCGCGGCGTACCCGCACCTGGTCGCGGCGTTCAGCCAGCCCCCAGGGCCGGCGCCCCGGGCGGACCTCGTCGAGCGGACCCTGCGCGGCCTGCTGACCGGCCTGCTGCTCGCGGAGTCGACCGAGGCGGGCTGACCGCCTCGGCGGGCCGATGGTTTCGGCCGTTTCTCCGCGACCTCGACTAGGTTCTCGATGGTGGGCCGGACCAGACGACCCCGCGCCAACTGCGGAGAGGTGCGCGATGTCCGACTCTGATCTTGCCGACCTGCGCCAACGGGCCAAGGACGGTGACCGGGACGCGGTCGACCAGCTCGTCGAGCTCGCGGGGGAGCGGGGTGACCTGGTCGAGTGTCGGTGAGCTTCGCTGGCTCGCCGACGGCGGGAACCGGGACGCGGCCGACGTTCTGGCCGAGCTCACCGAAGAGCGGGACGAGGCGGAGTAGTCGGCCGCCGTGGGTGAGGTTGGGGGCGGGCGACGGCGACCGGAGGTCCCGCCGCCCGCTTCGGCGATGGATCCGGTTCAGGCCCGCGCGGCCCGGATGGCGTCACGCAGCGGGGTGCTCGGCCGCCCGAGCAACCGGCTGAGGTCGTCGCTGTCGGTTGCCAGCTCGCCATTGGCGATCGAGTGGTCGAGCGCGGCGACGAAACCGGCGGTCCCCGCGTCCAGGCCGACGTTCTCCAGGGCCGAGGCCAGGTCGGCGGCGGACATGTCCTGGTGGACGACTGTGGTGCCGGTGACCTCGGTGACGGCCTCGGCCAGCTCGTCGAAGGTGAACGCGGTGCCGCCCAGTTCGTAGACGGCGTTGCCGTCCTCCTCCCGGGTCAGCGCGGCCACGGCCGCCCCCGCGTAGTCGGCCCGGGTCGCGGCGGAGATCTTGCTGCCGCCGGTGGCGCCGAGGATCGAGCCCGACCCCAGGTACTGCGGGAGCTGGTCGGTGTAGTTCTCGGTGTACCAGCCGTTGCGCAGCACGGTGTGGGTCAGACCGGACGCGACGAGGATTTCCTCGGTGGCCTTGTGCTCCGGGGCCAGCGGGTTTGCTGTGGTGTCGGCCTTGAGGATGCTGGTGTAGACGAGACGCTCCACCCCGGCGAGCTTGGCGGCGTCGATGACCGCTGTGTGCTGCGCGACGCGCTGACCGGGAGTGTCGCCGGAGATGAGCAGCAGGCGGCGTACGCCGGCCACGGCGCCGGGGAGCGTCGACGGGTCGTCGTAGTTGGCCTTGCGGATCTCGACCCCGTGCGCGGCCAGGTCGGCGGCCTTCTCCGGGCTGCGGACGATGGCGGCGATCTCGGCGGCGGGTACACCGCTGCCGAGCAACTGCTCGATCACCAGGCGGCCCAGCCGGCCGGTGGCGCCGGTGACGGCATAGGTGGGCATGGGAACCTCCGGAGGGTAGGGGTGAATCAGTAAGCACTTACGAATCTACAGCACTAACCAATGGGCAGCATGAGATAGGCTGGTGAGGTGAGCGACATGCCGGCCCAGGACCCGGCGGGGCCTACCCAGGAATTCGTCAGCGATGTCTTCGCGCGGGGTTGCACCTCCCGTGCGGCCTTCGAGGACGTCACCTCGAAGTGGGCCTCGCTGGCCCTGTTGGCGCTCGGCGAGGGCCGCTACCGGTTCAACGCGCTGCGACGCCGCATCGACGGGGTCAGCGAGCGGATGCTGTCCCAGACCCTGCAGACCCTCGAACGCGACGGGATGCTCACCCGCGAGGTGCTCACAGCGATCCCACCGCGCGTCGAATACTCGCTGACCCCGCTCGGCGCCCAGGTCGCCGAGCAACTGCGTGGCCTCGCCGATCTGCTGGAGGCCTCGGTGCCCGAGTTGCAGACCGCCCGCGACAGCCGCGAGCGCGACCGGAGCTAGGCCGATCCCGCGCCGGCCTCGCGTCGCGCCACTACCGTCAGTGGGCGCTGGCGGATGCGCTGGGTCGCCACGACGCATCCCAACACCACCAGCGCCGCCGCGATCGAGGCGGGGGAGACCACCTCGCCGAGCAGCAGCGCCGACCACCCCAGGGTCAGCACCGGCTGGGCGAGTTGGACCTGGCCCACCTGCGCTATACCTCCCCGGGCCAGGCCGGCGTACCAGGCGAAGAAGCCCAGAAACATCGAGACCCCGGTGAGATAACCGAACGCCGACCAGCCGAGAGCGTCGGCCCGCGGCGGACCGGCGGCGGCGGCAACGGCCGTGACGGGAACGGTGATGGGCAGCGAGAGCAGCAGCGCCCAGCAAATCGTCCGAGCGCCGCCCAACTCGCGGGCGAGCGCGCCGCCCTCGGCGTAGCCAAGGCCGCACAGCACGACCGCCGCGAGCAGGAACAGGTCGGGCAGGGTGAGGGCCCCGCGTACCGCGCCGCTGGCGCCGAGGAAAGCGAGAACCGCCAGCAGTCCGCCGGCGCTCACGATCCAGAACAGCGGCGGTGGGCGTTCGCCGGCCCGCAGCACCGCGAACACTGCCGTCATCGCGGGCAGTGCGGCGATGACGACCGCGCTGTGCGCGGAGGTCTGGGTGAGGAGCGCCATCGAGGTGAACAAGGGAAAGCCGACGACGACTCCGAGTGCGACGATCGGCAGCCGTTGCCACTGACCGCGGGTGGGCCGCGGTGCGCCGGTGAGACGCAGGTACGCCCATGCCAGCAGCCCCGCGCCGACAGCCCGGCCGAAGGCGACGAACCACGGGTCGAGCTGCTGCACGGCGATGCGGGTGGCCGGGAGCGACAGACTGAAGCCGAGCACGCCCAGGGCGCCGAGGCCGAGCCCGACGATCCGATCCGCTGTTACCGTGTTTCTGGCAGTAGCGCTACTCTCGTCCCTCATGGAGAACGGTAACGCAGCCCAACGCGTTATCCAAGATCTGCGGGGTCTCGCGGCCGTCGCCGGTCCCGGTGGCCGGCTGCCCTCGGTACGCGAGCTGACCGCCCGCCATCAGGCCTCGCCGGTCACCGTCGCCGAGGCGATCCGCCAGTTGGCGGCCGAGGGGCTGATCGAGGCGCGACCCGGCCGAGGCACCTTCGTGGCCACTCCACCGGACGAGCCAGGCGTACCCGACCTGTCCTGGCAGACCGTCGCGCTCGGGCCCCGCCGGTTCGGTCAGGATGAGATGCAGGCGCTGTTGGCGCTGACGCCCGCCGGAACGATCCCCCTGTCCGGTGGCTACCTCCACGCGGACCTCCAGCCTGCCGCCGCGCTCGGCGCGGCCCTCACCCGAGCCGCCCGCCAGCCCGCGAGCTGGCAGCGTGGGCCGGTCGAGGGTCGCGCGGACCTGCGCGCCTGGTTCGCCCGTGAGGCCGGGGCGGGGCTGCACGCCGACGACATGGTGATCTGCCCCGGCGGGCAGGCCGCCCTGTCGTCCGCGTTGCGGGCGCTCACCGCGCCCGGCGACGCCCTGCTCGTCGAGTCGCCCACCTACCTGGGTGCGTTGGCCGCGGCCCGCGCGGCCGGGCTGCGGGTGGTGCCAGTGCCGGCCGACGCCGACGGGGTACGACCCGACCAACTCGCCGCCGCGTTCGCCCGCACCGACGCCCGGCTCTTCTACTGCCAGCCCCTGTACGCCAACCCGCATGGCGCGACGCTGGCCGAGCACCGCCGGGCGCAGGTCGCCGAGGCCGTACGCGACGCCGACGCGTTCCTGATCGAGGACGACTACGCCCGTGACCTCACCATCGACGATCCGGCTCCGCCACCACTGGCCAGCGATGATCCCGACGGCCACGTCATCTACCTGCGCTCGCTGACCAAGTCGACCGCCCCCGGGCTGCGCGTCGCCGCCATCGGAGCCCGTGGCCCGGCCGGGGCTCGACTGCGCGCTGCCCGGCTGCTCGACGACTTCTTCGTCGCCGGACCACTGCAACAGGCGGCGATCGACTTCCTCACCTCTCCGGCGTGGTCGCGGCATCGTCGGGCACTGCGCACGGCCCTTCGGACACGCCGTGACGCGTTGCTGACCGCGCTACGTCGGCATCTGCCAAGCCTTGCTCCACAGTCGATCCCACGCGGCGGCATGCACCTCTGGGTGCGCCTCGCCGCCGGCGCCGACGATGCGGCACTGGCCGCTGCCGCGGCGGCCGAAGGCGTCGCCGTCTTCCCGGGCCGGCCCTGGTACGCGGCCGAACCCCCGGCCCCGCACCTGCGCCTCACCTACGCGGCAGCCGCACCCGAACTCATGGACGAGGCCGTTCGACGCCTCGCCCGCGTCCTCCGTTGAACCCCGGGCGCCTGGCTGGTTGGCGTCCTGCGAGTGGGTCTCAGGTGTTCAGCGTCTCGCGTGGCGGCACACCGAAGCTGGCGTGGTATCGCGCGGTGAACCTGCTGTGGCTGGCGAAACCCCACCGACTGGCAATCGCCGAGACCGTCTCCTGGCGCGGGTCGGCGCGTACCAGGTCGTGGTGTGCCCGGACGAGCCGGACCCGACGCAGGTAGGCCATGGGGGTGGTGCCCAGGTGACGGCGGAAGGCGAGTTGCACCGCCCGGAGGGAGACGCCGGCGGCGCCGGCGATGTCGGCGGCGCTGATGTCCCGGTCGGCGTGCTCCTCCAGAAACGTGATCGCCCGTCGCAGCGTGGCGGTGGTGGCGTCGTTCCGGTCCGCGGCGGTCGGTTCGGTGAACGCGGTGTTGGGGAAGACCGCGAGCGCCGCCGCGGCCAGCATCCGGGCGGCGTTGCCGATCACCAGCGACTGTGCCCCGGCGGCCGGGCTGTTCAACACGACGTCGCGGACGAAGCTTGTGGTGTTGCGCCACTGCCGGGCGAGGGCCGTGCTGGCGGCACCCAGCTCGGTGAACTCGATCCGCCCGGGCCGGCGGGCCGGGGCGGTGGTGGCCACCTGCGCCAGCACCGACAGGTCCAGCACGCAGAGCTCCACCTCGCCGGGATGCCAGTGGACGGTGCATGGCTCCTCGGGCCTGGTGACGAGGAAGACCTCGCCGGGGCCGAACCGGTGGGCCGATCCGGCGCAGGAGCGATCGACGTGTGCGGTGCGGGTACGACCGATGACCAGCCCGCCGAGGGTGCTGGCATCGATCTCGAGGTGCGCGGTCTGGCGGGTGGTCGCGATGGCGAAGGGGCCCGTGTCGACGCGGTGGTGGGTGAGCCGGTATCCGTTCCTGCTCTGAATGCGCAGTTTCGGGTCGTACGTGGCGGACAGGAATTCCTGAATGGCCGCCGGGTCACGACTGTCGAACTGGCGTGTCTGCACTGGTGATGACGTCATCCGCTGTCTCCGTCCGGTGGAGGTGCCGCCGGGTGCTGGAACGGGTGTCGACGGCAGGTTCGGGACGTGCCGGGGTGCTCGGCGGTGACCCGGCACATCATTGGCCGGCGGTGCGGTGGGATGGAACGTCGCGAGCGGGACGGCAGCGACCGGGTGGAGCGTGTCGGATCTGGTCTGACCATTCACTGACGCTGAGACGCAATATCTGTAGATGGGAATGTCACCATACGACAATCACCGACCTGCCGTCCCGCGAATCACTGTGATGTGTCGGCAGCTCGACTTCGTTTTCCGGCTAGCGCGCCAAATGGTTCTACGTCTGCTGTCCTAGCCACCCTCGTGGCCGACAGCGAAATCTTGTTCATGATTCGTCGGAGGATGACCGGGTCACTGCCGGGAGGCCGACCCACGGAGGGGGAAGCGTTGGACAGTACCGATCCTGACCGCGTCGTTCGGCTGGCCGTCGCCGAGGCGCTGGCCCGGGTGGCGGACGAGGACAGCCTGGGTCTGGGCGAGGGGGACGCGCTGGAGAGGCTCGGGCGTGGGCTCCGCGAGGTGCTGCGCCGCGCACTCGACGACCGGGTGCCACTGACCACGCCGGAGTTCGTCGACCTCTGCCGCGACCTGGGTCTGCACCGTGACGCCTTCGACCTGTTGGGGCACTACCTGATGACCGCGTTGCTGACCCAGCACGTCGGACCGGACGCCCTGATCCGCGTCGGGGTGCTCTTCGGCACCGTCGGGCGTTACCTGCCCGGTGCCCGTCCGGTGGCCCACCGCAACGAAGGTCCCGCGACGCGGCGACGCGACGTGCGTTCGGACAACAGCGTCGTCGGTCGGTACCGCCGCGCCAAGCTGCCGGAGCACCTCCCCAACCCGCCGAGCTGGACCTGCACGGGATGTGGCCGCGAGTGGCCCTGCGCCACCAAGCAGAGCCAACTGCTCGCCGAGTTCGGTGGAGCGCGCGCCTCCCTCGCGGTCTATCTCGGCTCCTGCCTCGTCGCCGCCGCTCAGGACCTGCCCACGATGCCGTTGCCCCGGGTCCGGCTCCGCTTCCTGGGCTGGCTGCCGCGCGCCCGGATCTGATCGGCGTTGCGCGCAGGTCGGGGCAGGGTGTTCATCGTGTGCACCAGCTGCGTACGGCGGCTGTTCACCGCCTTCTCCGAGGCTCCTTGATCGAAAGAGCATTCGCTTGATCGAGGAGAGGCTCTCAGGTGAGAGACAAGCATCCCGAAGAGACCGAGCACGCGCAGCTGTCCCGGCGCAAGCTGGTCAAGTACGCGGGCGTCGGCGCGACGCTGGCCGCGGCCAGCCCACTGGTCGGTGCCGGCACGGCCTGGGCCGGCGAGGACCGCCGGCCGGGTGACGACGACAAGACCGACCGGGGCAACTCGAAGAACCGGGCGTGGCGTGCGGGCGACCACCACATCCACTCCGAGTACAGCGGCGAGTTCGACACCACGAAGTCCCCGATCGTCTTCCACAAGGGCGCGGACGCGGTCTACCCGATCGTCACCAACGCCATCATGGCGAAGAACTTCGGCCTGACCTGGGCGATGTGCACCGACCACGGTGGACCCACCCACTCGAAGGTGAACATCGAGCAGGCGTACCCCGACCTGCTACGGTCCCGCAAGCTCGTCCCCGAGGTGCTCCAGTTCTGGGGCATGGAGTTCGACGCGCCCTCGCTGGACCACCACACCCTGATGATCCCGCGCCACGAGGACGAGGCGAAGCAGCTCTTCGAACTGGAGAGCCGGTTCGCCAAGTACGACGCGTTCCCCACCGACCCGGCCCGCGACACCGAGGCCAAGATGGTGGAGTTCCTCAAGGTGGCCCGGGGCATGCCGCACAAGCCGCTGGTGATCGCCCACCACGCGTCGCGTTCGGCGCCCGGTCTCGGCGTCTACGGTCAGGACACCCCGCGTGAGTTCCGCAACGGCAACAACGCCGCGCCGGACGTCTACATCGGCTTCGAGGGCGCGCCCGGTCACCAGGCCGGCCCGCTCAACGGCGGCAAGCGGGGCGGCTACGGCAACCACCCCACCTACGGCGGCTTCGACCAGATGACCGCCCGGGTCGGCGGCCTGTGGGACTCACTGCTCGGCGAGGGCCGGCGCTGGTGGATCACCGCGACCTCGGACTCGCACGTGCACTGGACCCGGGGCGGCTCCGACTTCTGGCCGGGCGAGTACAGCAAGACGTACGTGCACGCCCGCCAGGACTACGGCGACATCATGGACGGCCTGCGCAACGGCCGGATCTGGGTCACCACCGGTGACCTGATCCGCAGCCTCGACGTCACCGCCACGTCCCAGGGCAGGACCGCCGAGGTGGGCGAGACGATCACGGTGAGCCGTCGTAGCCGTACCGATGTCGAGATCGAGATCACCTTCCGCCCGCTGGGTGGGGTTAACGCGAACGGCGACCGGCCCGAGGTCCGCCGGGTCGACCTGATCGTCGGCCAGATCACCGGCCCGAGCGCCAGCCTGGACGCCGACACCAACCCCACCACCACTGTGGCGGCCCGGTTCGGCCCACGGGACTGGCGTCGGCACGGCGACAGCTACGTCATCCGGCACACCTTGCGCAACGTCGAGGCGGACACCTACGCGCGGGTGCGTGGCACCAGCACCGACGAGGCCGAGCCGCTCGCCGACGGGCTGGAGAGCCCGTGGGACGACCTGTGGTTCTACTCGAACCCGGTCTTCGTGCACGTGCGCTGACCGAGTGCGGTAGCGACATCGCGGGCCTGTCCGGCACCGCTCGACTGACCACGTCGGGCGGTGCCGGGCGGGCCGCCCGCAGTATCCGCAGGTCAGTCGGGCCTGCTGCGGCGGGCGCGAGGGGTGGCGGTCCGCCCGCTCCGCGCCGCCGCGGCGCCGGTCCGGCGCGCAGCGGGCGCGGGCGTCGGGTCGGGCTGCACCTGGGTCACCACCTCGCAGAGGTCGCGCAACGGGTCTACCGCCTGGGTCGAGCAGGCGACCTTCTGCAGCAGTGACCGCAGCGTCGCCGACTCGGTCGACGTGAGCGCCCCCAGCAGGTGCGACTCGACCTGCCGCAGTGCCAACCGCCGCTGCTCCCAGGCGGCACGGCCGGCGTCGGTGACCTCGATGAGCCGGTTGCGTCGGTCGGCCGGGTCCGCGCGCCGGGCGACGAACCCGGGCCGCTCCAGGTCGTCGATCAGGTAGGTGAGGACGGTGCGGTCGATGCCGATCTCCTCGGCGATCGCGCCCTGGTTCCGGGCCGGCCCGTTGCTGGCCGCGGTGAGCAGTTGGTAGCCGCGCGGGCCACCGGGGAAGTCGGTGAGCGCGTGCTCGGCCGCCCGGACGTAGCCGCGGAAGACGATCCCGAGCATCCAGCCCAGGTCGTCGTCGAGCGGATCGGGCCGGTCCGGCCGGTGAGTGGCACCCGTCATGCCCCGACAATAGCGCAGCAAGTCAGACCTTGTTGGCGGAAGATGTTCTGTGCGGCATAAGGTTAAGGTTGCGACGCATCGTCCGAGGCGTCGAGAAAATCGGGAGGCTCGCAGATGAGCGACTACGGCCAGGACCTGGTCTTCGGCTCCTTCGTCACGCCCAGCGCTGACAATCCGGGCCGTGCGGTCGGTGTCGCCGTCCTGGCCGAGCAGGTCGGGTTGGACCTGGTCACCTTTCAGGATCACCCGTACCAGTCGGCGTTCCTCGACACCTGGACGCTGCTGAGCTTCGTGGCGGCCCGCACCAACCGGGTGCACCTGGCGGCGAACGTGACCAACCTGCCACTGCGCCCGCCGGCGGTGCTCGCCCGCAGTGTGGCAAGCCTGGATCTGCTCAGCGGTGGCCGGGTCAGCCTCGGCCTCGGGGCGGGGGCGTTCTGGGATGCCATCGAGGCGATGGGCGGCCGACGGCTGACCCCCGGTCAGGGCGTACGAGCGCTGGAGGAGGCCATCGAGATCGTCCGTCAGCTCTGGGATGTCGAGACGCGCGGCGGAGTGCGGGTCGACGGTGAGTTCTACCGGGTGGTGGGCGCCAAGCGCGGTCCCGCTCCGGCCCACGCCGTGCCGATCTGGCTGGGTGCGTACAAGCCCCGGATGCTCCAGCTCACCGGTCGTCGGGCCGACGGTTGGCTGCCCACGCTGGGCTACCTCCAGCCCGGTGATCTGACCAAGGGAAACGCGATCATCGACGACGCCGCGCAGCAGGCCGGCCGATCCCCGCAGGACGTGCGTCGGCTGCTCAACATCGCCGGAGAGTTCTCGACCGTCGGGCGCGGCCCGCTGAACGGGCCCGCCGAGCAGTGGGCCGAGGAGCTGGCCGAGCTGGCGCTGGAGGAGGGTGTCGGCACCTTCATCCTGGGTAGCGACGACCCCGACGACCTGCGCCGCTTCGCCGGTGAGGTGGCCCCCGCCGTCCGCGAGCTGGTCGCCGCCGAACGTGACCGGGACGCGGCCCCGGAGCCGGAACCGGAGCCGGAGCCCGTCGCTGCGCCGCCCGCGCGGGCGAGCCGCGCCACCGCGACCGGTGGTGCGTTCGCCGTGGTGCCGACCCCGGACGACGGCGTACGGCGAAGCGAGCAGCAGGTGTGGGACGAGTCGGCACGGCCGACCGGGCCAGCGCCCGACCCGGAGCGCACCTACACCCCGCAGGAGCAGGCCACCGGAGCGCACCTCGTGCAGATCCACGACGGCCTGCGCGCCGAGCTGGCCCAGATTCACGACCTCATCGAGCAGGTGGCGGCCGGCGAGATCGACGCCGGCGCGGCCCGGTCCCACATCAACACGATGACCATGAGGCAGAACCGGTGGACGCTCGGCGTCTACTGCGAGTCGTACTGCCGCATCGTCACCACGCACCACACGATCGAGGACCAGTCGCTCTTTCCCCGGTTAAGGGCGCGGGACCCCCGACTCGGCCCTGTGGTCGACCGGCTGGAGCAGGAGCATCACGTCATCCACGACGTGCTGGAGGGTGTCGATCGGGCACTGGTCGCGTACGTCGGGTCTCCGGACGGCATCGCCGAGCTGCGCGCTGCGGTGGACCTGCTGACCGACGCCCTGCTGTCGCACCTCAGCTACGAGGAGCGGGAACTGGTGGAGCCGTTGGCGCGGCTGGGCATCGCCTGATCAACGCGCCGCGGCGGTGGCTCGGGGTTGCTCCGATCTAATCTGAGAGACTACTCTCGAAACATGTCTCTCAAGAATCCGTACGGGGATTTCGAGATCACCGAGCCGCAGGCGCTGCGGGCGCTGGCCCATCCGGTGCGCCTGGCGATCCTCGAACACCTTCAGCGGCACGGCCCGGCCACTGCCACCGGGCTCTCACCGCACGTCGGCGCCACGCCGTCGGTGGTCAGCTGGCACCTGCGGCACCTCGCGACGTTCGGCCTGGTCCATGACTGGGATGGCGCCACCAGCAAGCGGGAACGCTGGTGGCAGGCCGTCGCCCGAGGCTTTCGTTTCACCGCCCCCGAGGGCACCGAGGGGCAGACCGCCGTCCAGCAGCTCCGCGCGGAGATGTTCGCCCGCAACTCCGACGCACCCCAGCAGTGGCTGCTGCACGAAGGGCCCCGACTGGACCCCGAGTGGCGCACGCTGGCCGGCATGGCCGACACCCGGTTCGTGGCCACCGCCGACGAGCTGCGGCAACTGGAGGAGTCCATTGAGGAGCTGATCGCCCCGTACGTGCGGCGCAAGGAGAAGTCGGCTCCGGCCGACGCGCGGATCGTCCGGATGCTGCGCTACCTGCTGCCCGAGCCGGGGGACGAAGCCCCGGCCGAGTCCAGCGACGACGACGTGGCCGCGTCATGACCGCCACCGACGCCCCCGCCGACACCGGGCCCCCGCCGGCCCTGCACCGTGACCGGCGGTTCCGCACCTTCTGGATCAGCGAGACGATCTCCCATTTCGGCGATCGGATCAGCGAACTGGCCCTACCGCTGATCGCCGTCACACTGCTCACCGCCACACCCGTGCAGGTCAGCGTCCTCACCGCGCTGATCTGGCTGCCCAACCTGCTGGGCCTGTTCCTGGGCGCCTGGGTGGACCAGCGCACCCACAAGCGGCGACTGCTGATCATCGCCGATGTGATCCGCGCCGCGGTGCTGCTCAGCCTCCCGGTGGCCTATCTGTTCGACGCGATCACCCTCACCCAGCTCTACCTGGTGGCACTGCTCACCGGCTTCGGAGCGGTGCTCTTCGCCATGGCGCGTCAGGCGTTCTTCGTCGGCCTGGTGCCGCGCTCGGCGTACGTGGACGCGAACAGCAAGATGAGCATGAGCCGGTCGCTCTCCTTCATCGCCGGTCCGGCCGTCGGCGGTGGGCTCGTTCAGGCGCTCAGCGCGCCGGTCGCGATAGTCGTCGACGCGGTCTCCTTTCTCGGCTCCGCGCTGTTGCTCAGTCGCATCCCGGTCACCGAGCCCCCGCCACCGCCGCGTCGGACGTCCACCCTCGGCCTGGTCCGCGAAGGGCTCGTGCTGGTCCTGCGGCATCCGGTGCTGCGGGCCGCCCTCGGCTGCACCAGCACTGTCAACTTCTTCACCTTCATCGCCGGCGCGCTGCTGGTGCTCTACGCCAGCCGCGAACTCGACCTGTCGGCCGGCGCGATCGGCATCGCCCTCGGCTTCGGAGCGATCGGCGGATTCATCGGCGCGGCGCTCGCGCCGAGGGTCTCGCGCGCCATCGGTCTGGGCCGGACCGCCATGATCGGCGCGGTGCTCTTCCCCGCGCCGCTGGCGCTGACCGCCCTGGTGTCCGGGCCCACCTGGACGAAGGTGGCCATGCTGGCGGCCATCGAGCTGGTCTCCAGCGTCGGGGTGATGCTGATGGACGTGAACCTCAACGCCCTCCTCATCGCCGTGACACCCGCCGACGCGCTAGGACGCCGGGCCGGTGCCTACAGTGCCGTCAACTACGGCATCCGACCGCTCGGCGCGCTGGTCGGCGGTGCGCTGGGCACCACCATCGGGCTGCGGCCCACCCTGGCCATCGCCGGCCTGGGTGGCGTGCTCGCCGTGCTGTGGCTGCTCGCGTCACCGGTGCGCCACATCCAGACCCTCGACACGGCCTGAGGGCTCCGGGCGTGCGGCTGGCCTGGCTCTGCGGCCTCTGCCAGCGAAGCTCAGCCGGCCTCCGCCAACAGAATCCGAGCCAGCTCGGCGGGCTGGGAGAACATCGGCCAGTGGCCAGTGGCCATGGTGACCAGTCGCCAGTGGTCGCTGGTCAGCAGGTTCGCCACCGTGTCGTTCGGCTCGGGCCCGTCGAGCAGGCACTTGACGTACGTCGCCGGCAGCTCACCCAACGGCCGGGCCAGCACGGCCGGCTCGGTCAGCGTGGCCCCCGGATGCGGCGTGGAGCCCTCGATCAGCCGGGCGATCTGCTCGTCGGTGAGACCCTGACCGTCGAAATCGGCCGGGCCGAGCGGAGCCCAGTAGCCGTTGTTGTCGGCGATCTGCGCCTCGAAGGCCGCCTGGCCCTGCCACCAGCCGGAGGCGAACGACCCACCGTCGACCGGCACCTCAGAATCCACGAAGACCACCCGGCTCAACCGGTCGCCGATCCGCTCGGCGGCCTGACCCACCGGAATGCCCGAGTAGCTGTGCCCGACCAGCACCACGTCGTGCAGGTCGCCGCGCTCGATCTCGTCGACGATGTCCTGAACGTGGGTCTGCTGCCCGGCGGGCACATTCCGCCGGTCGGCGAGGCCGGAGAGGGTCAGCGGGTGGGTGCCGTGGCCGGCCGCCCGCAGTGGTGCCACCACCTCGTCCCATGCCGAGGATCCCAGCCACGCACCCGCCACCAACACGAAATCAGCCATGGGCGGACCCTAGCGGCACCCTCCGACAGCCCCGATACGTCGCTACCAGGCGCGGGCCTGGACCGGTGATCGCGAACGGTCAGCCGGTGGCGTCGAGGTGGGCAGCGATCTGCCTCGGCAGCGGATAGCTTCGTTCAGCCGGCAGGTGGTCCGTGGCCGCCCGCACGTCATCGGCCCGCACCAGTTCCCGTACGCGGTGGACAGCGGGGGTGATGTCCGTGACGCTGACCGTCCAGTCGTCGACGTACCGGGCGACGGCTTCGCCGGACAACCCGACCTGCAACGACCGGTAGGGCAACGCGCTCAGGTGCAGTGTCCGTTCCGGATCCCACTGCACCCGTACCGGGCTGGCCTTGAGTTGCCGCGACCACGTCGCCCGGTCAGCGTGCACGCCCTGGTCGTAGTGACTCAGACAGGCTCGCGCCAGCGCCCACTCGAAGCCCTCCCGCGTGATGTCGATGGACAGCACGCGCTCCTGCCCGGGCTTGGTGGCCCAACCGCAGCGGTACATCATCCACAGGAACGACGGCTTGATCCAGGTCATCCGGTCGCGCTTGAAGGGGGCCACGAAGCGACCGGCGGCCACGGCCGGCAGCGCGATCTCCGGTGGGTACGCCTGGTACACGGTGATCGTGTCGGCCGAGAAACGAGCACGGATCTGACGGGCGGGAACGGACACCCTGCGATCTTCACCCATCGGACCGCGCCTCTCCACCGGGTTTTCGTACCGGGGCCCGGGGAGACCCGGTGCGGACCGGCGGCTGCCGGACTGGGCACTCAGGCGTGGTCCCGGGCGGGCGGCCCGATCTCAACGGGCATCCGATAGATCTGGACCGGGTAGTCGACGGCCGAGACCCCGCCGTTGAGCCCGGCGGTCAGGTGCAGTTGGGCCGCCGGCATCCAGAGCCGGGCATCGGCGTCGAGCCACATCGCGTCCACCCAGGCCAGTCGGGGGTCGGCGACGAGCGTCCGTACGCTGCGGTCGGGTGCGAGGACGAGGATGCGCCGCCGTTCCAGGTCGCTGAGGTAGATGGTGCCGGTGGCGTCGATGGCAGTGCCGCCGGTGCTGGGTGTGTCACACCAGCGTTCGACCCTCCGGGCCAGCTCGACGGCGGACACCGACGGGTCGTCCAACCAGCGGGTGGCGATCCGGGACATCCCGCCGGAGGCCGGCTGGTAGTAGAGCCAGCGACCGTCCGGCGACACCTCCAGCTGGTCGACGTGCAGGCGTACCTCGGCGCCGTCCGGGTCACGCAGCACGCGCCCGTCGGCGATCACCGGGCCGCCCGCCGTGCTCGGTTGCCCGTCCAACACCCGCCTCGACCGACCCGAGTCGAGGTCGAGCACGATGAGGCCGGTTGCCCCGGCGTCGCTGAGATAGGCCACCCGGCCGTTGAATCGGACGTCGTCGACGTAGCTGCCCGGGTGCACCGCCTCGTCGAGGTGGTAGACCCGATCCACGTGGTCGTCGTCCGGGTCGACAGCGATCAGCCGAGCGCCGCCCGGCACCTGCGCGCCGCCGATCCGCGGCGAACCCGAGTCGACGATCCACAACCTGCCATCCGAGCCGACGCGTAATCCGTTGACGTGCACGAACGCCCCGCTCGGCGGCTGGTCGGCACGATTCCACGCGGCGTCGGGGTAGGGGACACGACGGCCGTCCGGCAACGCCTCCACCACCTGTACGCCGGGCCGATCCGCCGACGGGTAGCTCAGGAACACCCGCTCGCCCACTGTGGACACGCCCGTGCACACCCGGTCCTCTTGGAACACCGGCGTCAACCGGTGATCCTCCTCGGTGGGCAGCGACATGAATCTGCTCCTCACCCCGCCCGGCGGCGCCTCGGCTTCCAGCCGCTGACGACGGCTACGGCCGTCCGGCGCGGTATCCCCGGAGCGTGCCGGCCGAAACAGCCGTCGCAGGACACCGCCGGCGCTCAACCGGCGGCAGGGCGCCGTCGGCGCTCAGCCGATCGGCGGTGCCGGGGGGCCGACCCGGGCGGCGAGTCGCTTGGGGGCCATGACGCAGTAGCTCTCGGTGAGCAACTCACCCACCTCCTCCCAGTCGGTGTCCTCGTCCAGGACCATGCCCATCACGTTCGGACTCCAATCCGGTTTGTAGAAGGGGTGCCCCGTGGCGAGGAGCCCGGCGATCTCGTCGAGTGGCGACCGGAAGGTCAGCAGGCAGGCGGGCTGGTCGAGTGCGGCGGCGCGCGCGTGCACCGGCTGGCGATCGGGGTCGACGGTGAGCACGTGGGCGATGGTCCGCTTGCGGATCCGCCAGCGGGTGCCGACCCAGGCGGGCTCCTCGTAGGTCTCCGGCAGCCCGAGACAGATCGGCCGCAGCCGGTCGAGGACCTCGGGCGGGACGTCTCCGGGTGCGGTCACGGACAACGACGCTAACCGGTCGGTGTGACAAGTTCCGCTCGTCGAACCCCGCCCGGGCCGGTGGTGCGCGCCCCGTCGATCCGCCAGGATGGGCGGGGCGACACTGGGCCGTCGCCCCGGCCCGACCGCCCCCGTGCCCGCTGAGGAGTGCCGTGCCGTCCACCCTGCTCTCCCGCCGTGACCTCGACTTCCTGCTGCACGAGTGGCTGCGGGTGTCCGAGCTCGTCGAGCGCCCCCGCTACGCCGAGCACTCCCGGGAGACCTTCGACGACGCCCTGGATCTCGCCGAGCGGGTGGCCACCGAGCAGTTCGCCCCGCACAACCGCGCCGCCGACCTGGCCGAGCCCACCTTCGACGGGCAGCGGGTGCGGCTGATCCCGCAGGTCGGTGCGGCGTTGGACAGCTTCGCCGAGACGGGCCTGCTCACTGCCGGGCTGGACGCCACTGTCGGTGGCCTGCAACTGCCGCACGCCGTAGCGGCCGCGTGCTTCACCTGGTTCCAGGCCGCCAATGTGGCCACCTCGGCGTACCCGTTCCTCACCCTGGGCAACGCCAACCTGCTGCTGGCGCACGGCAGCCCCGAGCAGGTGGACACCTACGTCCGACCCATGCTGGACGGTCGGTTCTTCGGCACCATGTGCCTGTCCGAGCCGCACGCCGGCAGTTCGCTGGCCGACATCACCACCCGCGCCGAACCGCAGGCGGACGGCACGTACCGGCTGTTCGGCACCAAGATGTGGATCTCCGGTGGCGACCACGAGTTGGCCGAGAACATCGTCCACCTGGTGCTGGCGCGCATCCCGGGCGCGCCGCCCGGCGTCAAGGGCATCTCGCTGTTCATCGTGCCGAAGGTGCTGGTCGGCCCGGACGGGTCGCTCGGTGAGCGCAACGACGTGGCGTTGGCCGGCCTCAACCACAAGATGGGGTTCCGGGGCACCACTAACACCCTGCTCAGCTTCGGCGACGGCGCGCACACCCCGGCCGGCCGCGCCGGAGCTGTCGGTCACCTGGTCGGCGCGCCGCATCAGGGCCTGGCGCAGATGTTCCACATGATGAACGAGGCCCGGATCGGGGTCGGTGCGGGCGCCACCGCGCTGGGTTACACCGGCTATCTCAAGAGCCTGGCGTACGCGAAGGAAAGGCCGCAGGGCCGGCCGGTCGGCGCGAAGGACCCGGCCGCCGCGCAGGTGCCGATCATCGACCACCCTGACGTACGACGGATGCTGCTGGCCCAGAAGAGCTACGTGGAGGGGGCACTGGCGCTGGTGCTCTACTGCGCGCGGCTGCTCGACGAGCAGAAGACCGCACCGGCCGAGGCCGACCGCGAGCGCGCGCACCTGCTGCTGGACGTGCTCACCCCGATCACGAAGAGTTGGCCGTCGCAGTGGTGCCTCGCCGCCAACGACCTGGCGATCCAGGTGCTCGGGGGTGCCGGCTACACCCGTGACCACGACGTGGAGCAGCACTACCGGGACAACCGGCTCAACCCGATCCACGAGGGCACCCACGGCATCCAGGCACTGGATCTGCTGGGGCGCAAGATGATCATGCAGGGCGGCGCAGGTCTCACATTGCTGACCACGATGATCGGTGACACTGTCGAACGGGCCCGCAAGGTCGGGGGAGAGGCGTCCGAGCTGGCGGATCGGCTGGCCGCCACGGTGGGCCGGGTCACCGCTGTCACCCGTCGACTCTGGGCCGACGGTGACCCGGTGCTGGCGTTGGCCAACGCCAGCGCCTACCTGGAGGCCGTCGGGCACGTGGTGATCGCGTGGATGTGGCTGGAGCAGGTCCTGGCGCTGCCGGCGGAGGGCGCCGGCGACGCGTTCCACGCCGGCAAGCGGCAGGCCGCCCGCTACTTCTTCGCCGTCGAGTTGCCCCGGACCGGCCCGCAGTTCGACCTGCTGGAGAGCCGGGACCGGACCGCGCTCGACATGCGCCCGGACTGGTTCTGACCGGCCCCGCCGCCGGTCACCGTCGGCGGGACTGGTGGCTCACGGCCTGCCGCCCCTTGACGACGCCCCAGACGATCACGATCACCAGCGCGATCACACCGATGATGATCAGCCAGCGGACCGCCTCGAGAATCAACCCGAGCAGGATCAGCACGCCGGCGACCACGCCGACAACCCAGAGCAGTGCACGCATGTCGACCTCCCGTAACCGGCCGCGCCTGGTGCGGCCGGCCCCGGCTTCTCGTTCCCCGTCCGGCCGACACCATGCGCGCGCGGCATACCGAAGTCGATCAGGGGCCGGTACGCGCCACGTAGACGGTGTTTGCCGACTCCCCGCCGGTCAGCGGGTTGGCGAACGGCACGACATGCGCGCGTACGCTCGCGAACACCTCGGTGAGAGCGGCGGTGAACTCGGCGTCCGGCGGGTCGTCCGACCAGAGCGCGAAGACGCCCTCGGGGCGTAGCAGGGCGGCCAGGCGACGCAACCCGGCCGGCGGGTAGAACGCCGCGTGGCTCGGGTGCAGGACGTTGCGCGGGGAGTGGTCGACGTCGAGCAGCACCGCGTCGAACCGCCGGCCGGGCACCTCGGCGTCGAAGCCGGTGTCACCGGCCACGGCCGCGAAGAAGTCGGCCTGCACGAAGCGGGTCCGGGGGTCCTCGGCAAGCCCCGCCGCGAACGGCAGCAGCCCTCGTTGGTGCCAGTCGATCACGTCCTCGATCGCCTCCACCACGAACAGTGAGCGCACCCGGGGGTCGCCCAGCGCCGCGCAGGCGGTGTAGCCCAGCCCGAGACCGCCCACCACCACGTCGAGCGAGTCACCGGCCACCTCGGCGAGACCGAGCCGGGCCAGCTCGATCTCCGCGACCGGGAAGAGGCTGGACATCAGGTACTCGTCGTCGAGTTTGACCTCGTACACCTCGACCTGGAGTGCCGGGTCCCGGCGTCGGCGCAGACTGATCGCGCCGATCGGGGTCTCCCGCCAGGCCAGCTCTTCGAAACGCGCGCCCACGGGTGCCCTCTCGCCGCCGGATTCGTCCACGGATGGTAGCGGTTGCCCCGCGACGGGCGACCACGCAGGGTCCACGGGAGATCGACGCAGCGCATATCCTGTGCCCGGCCGATCCACCGGAGGGGACTTATGCCGTCGCGGCAGGACCAGCTGCACTCCTACCAGTTCAGCGTCCAGCGGGCAGTCGCCGCCCTGGTCATGCGGGAGACCGACCCCGCACAGTCGCCGTTTCGGCGGCTGGCCGGCGCCGGCCTGGCCAGCGTCCTGGTCGCGGCGATCGGGCTCGGTGGCTTCGCCCTCTACGGCCTGTTCGCCGGCGGCGGCAAGGGGTGGCGCGACCCGGGCGCGGTGATAGTGGAGAAGGAGTCCGGCGCCCGGTTCGTCTACCGCGAGCAGAAGCTGCACCCGGTGCTCAACTACGCCTCGGCGCTGCTCATCGTCGGTGCGGACCGTTCGAAGACCGTCCTGGTGTCCCGACGCACTATCGACGGGGTGCCGCGCGGGCTGCCGTTGGGCATCGCCGACGCGCCCGACTCGCTGCCCGCCCCGGGCCGGCTGGCGGCCACGGCGTGGACGGTCTGCTCGACGGTCCCGGCCGGCACGGGCGTCGAGGCGCCCCGCTCCGCGTTGCTGATCGGCACCGACTCCGACGGGGGTAGGCCGTTGGGCGACGACGCGCTGCTGCTGCGTCACCCCGACGGTGGGCTGCACCTGGTCTGGCACCAGCGCCGCTACCTCGTCCGTGATCCGAGCCGGGTGCTGGCGGCGCTCGCCACCACCCGCGCCCAGGCGGTTCGGGTGGCGCCGGCACTGCTCAACTCGCTGCCCGCCGGCACCGACCTCGCCCCACTCGACCTGCCCGCACTGGGCCGGCCCGCCACCCGGGTGCCGGGTGCCGCGATCGGCACCGTCTACCTGGTGAGCAACTCCGGTGGCGGCCGGCAGTACGCGGTGGCGCTCGACGCCGGCCTGGCCGGCATCACCGAGTTGCAGGCGGGGTTGTTGCTGGCCCGCACCGGGCAGGTCGAGCCGGTGCCGATGACGTTGGGTCGGTTCGCCGCGCTGCCCACTGTGCCTGATCTGGCCCCGACCGGCCCGAACGCCCCGCCACCGACCCCGCCCCGGCTCGCGGCCGGCGACGGCGGGGCGCTCTGCACCCGCATCGGCGACGACGGCGGGGTTGGTGAGGTGCGCTGGGGCGTACCGCTGCGGGACCTGACGGCCGTGCCCCGCACCGCGCCCACCGGCGGCGCGGTGCTGGCCGACCACGTGGTGGTGGAGCCGGGCCGTGGCGCGGTGGTCGAGGCCGCCGCGGCGCCCGGCGCGACCGGCGGCGCGGTCTCCGTGGTCACCGACCTGGGCCGACGGTACGTGCTGGCCGATCGGGAGGTGCTCCCGATGCTCGGCTACCGCGACGTGCGGCCGGTGCGGCTACCGGCCGGGCTGGTCAGCCTGGTGCCCGCCGGCGCCACCCTCGACCCAGCCGCCGCCCGCGCCGTAGCGGCCCCAGACTGAACCCCCAAAGCCCGCCGCCGGCGCGGCATGCCGGCGGTGATCAAGAGGTTTGCGTCAGAACCTGGCGTGATCCTGACGGAAACCTCTTGATCACCGGGAAGTAAGGCGTGGCGGGCGGTGTCAGTCGGCCGGGCGGCGCAGGACGGTTACCGCGAACGGGGCGTCGTCGCGCCACGGGCGCAGGTCCCAGGTGGCGAAGCGCTGCTCCACGCGTAGCCCGGCGGCCACCGCGTCGGCGTCGAACGCGGTCAGTGGGTAGCCGCGCTCGGTGCCGAAGCCCACTGTCAGCACGCCATCGGGTCGCAGGTGCGCCGCCACCCGGCGCAGCACGTCCGGTTCGGTGCCGACGGCGACGAAGGCGAGCACGTTGCCGGCCAGCACCGCCGCGTCGAACGGCTCGGCCTCACCCAGCGCCGGTAGATCCAGCTCGGCGAGGTCGGCGACCAGCCACGTCGGGCCGGGATAGTCGGCACGGGCGGCATCCACCAGCGCGGGGTCGGCATCCACCCCGACCACGGTGTGCCCCCGCTCGGCCAGCGCGGCACCGACGCGGCCGGTGCCGCTGCCGGCGTCGAGAATGCGAGAGCCCGGCGCGACGAGGGCGTCCACCAGTCGGGCCTCGCCGGCCAGGTCCGCGCCCTCGGCCGCGAGCTTGCGGAACCGGTCGATATACCACTGTGAGTGCTCGGGGCCGGTGTCGGTCGCCCAGCGGGTCGGGTTGGCCATGAGGCCACCGTATCCGGGCCGGCGGGGGCCGGGCGGGCGACCCGGACGAGACGATCATCCCTTCTCCGCGCCGCTGGTCAGCCCCTCGGTGAGCAGCCGTTCGCTGGCGAAGAAGAGGATCACGATGGGCAGGGTGAGCACCACCGACCCGGCCATCAGCACGGTCTTGGGGACCTCCACCCCGTCGGCGAGCAGGGACAACCCCAGCGAGACCGTCCACCGGTTGGGTTTGTCGACCAGGAACAGCAGGGCGAAGAGGAACTCGTTCCAGGCGATCATGAAGTCGTAGAGCGCGACCGCCATGATCGAGGGCATCGCCAGGGGCAGGCTGACGCGGCGGATGATGCCGAGCCGGCCGGCGCCGTCGATGGCGGCCGACTCCTCCAGACTGACCGGAATGGTCTCGAAGTAGTTCTTCAGCATGTAGACCGACACCGGCAACGTCTGCGAGATGTAGACCAGCACCAGACCGAACAGTGAGCCGCGCAGCCCGGCCCGGGTGAAGACCACGAACAGCGGGATCGCGATGACGATCGACGGGAACAGGTAGACAGCCAGGAACAGGAAGTCCACCTGCCGCCGGCCGAAGAACCGCAGCCGGGCCACCGCGTACGCGCCGGGGATCGCGACCAGGAGGGTGAGCACTGTCGCCGCGACGGCGACCAGCCCGCTGTTGCGGATGAAGGTGAGGAAACCCTGGCCGCCGTCGTCGGTGGACTTGAGCACCTCGGCGTACGTGGCCACTGTCAGCTCACCGAAGCCGACCACCAGCGCCCCGGGGTCGAGCAGCAGCCGCTCGATGGGACGCACCGAGAGCACGAGCATGTAGTAGAAGGGGAACACCGTGATCACCAGGAACACGGCGATCACCAGGCGGCGCAGCCAACGCAGGCTCACCGTCTCCACCACGTCCCGGTCCATCAACCCACCCTCCGTCCGAAGAAGCGCAGATAGATCAGCACGAACACGATGAGCACCACGGCCAGCACGACCGCCTGGGCGGCCGCGGCCCCGATGTCGGTGCGGGCGGTGAGGAACTCGTACACCCGCACGCTGACCACCTCGGTGCCGGCCGCACCGCCGGTGAGCAGGTAGACGTCGTCGAACTTGTTGAACGTCATGATGAAGCGCAGCACGCCCAGCAGGGCGATCACCGGCAGCAGTTGCGGCAGCAGGATGTGCCGGAACCGCTGGGTGGGGGTGGCGCCGTCGACCCGTGCGGCCTCCTCCAACTCGCCGGGCACCGCCTGGAGCCGGGCCAGCAGGAACAGGAACGCGAACGGGAAGTACCGCCACGCCTCGAAGACGATCACCGTGGCCAGCGCTGTCGACTCCTGGGTGAGGAACGGCACCGGGGCGTCCCAGCCGAGCAGGCGTTGACCCCAGGCGTTGACGATGCCGAGCTGCGGGTCGAGCATCACCTGCCAGACGAACGTCACGGCGACCACCGGTGCCACGTACGGCAGCAGCATGGACGCCCGGACCAGGGTGCGACCCCGGAACGGCCGGCGGACGACCAGTGCGGCCACCAGACCGAGCACTATCGATCCGACGGTGCCGCCGATGCTGTAGATCAGCGTGACCCACAGCGTCTCGGCGAAGCCGGGGGTGTTCAGCACCCGGTCGATGTTGTCCATCGTGAACTCGCCGAACAGGCCGGTCTTGCGCAGCGTGGCCAGCCGGACCCGCTGGAAGGCGAGCACCACCGTCCAGACGATCGGGATGCCGATGACCGCGATGGTGACGAGCAGGGTCGGTGCGACCAGCGCGAGCCCGGCCCGGGATTCGCGGCGGCGCAGGGTCAACGGTCGGCGCCGGGGTGGCACCGACCGCTCCCTGGTGGGGGAGCGGCCGGGGCCGGGCGCGGTGGTGGTCAATTGACGCCCGCCTTGATGGCGTCCACGTCCTTCGTGGCGCGGTTGGCGGTGGCCGCCGCGTCGGACTTGCCGGAGACGAGGTCGCCCAGCACCTTGGGCACCGGCAACTCGCCGAGCATGGCGCCGACGAGCTTGCCCTGCCCCTGGGTGAGCCCCCAGCGCCCAAAGGTGTCCGGGCTGCGGCGCAGCGTGGCCAGCACCTCTTCGCCGTACACGTCGGTGAGGGGCTTCTTCGCGTCCACGCCCGCCTGGCTGGTGTTCCAGGCGGTCAGGTACGCCTCCGGCTCGGCGGGGGTGCCCTTGCGCACCGGGAAGCGGCCCTCGGGGGACATGCCGAACCAGCGCGGGTAGCCGTCACCGAGCATGTACTCCACGAAGGACTTCGCCGGGTCGGTGACCGCACCGTCGAGAACCGCCCATGAGCTGATCTCGCCGTACTGGGCCGGCTCGGTGCCGTTCGGGCCCTTGATCGCGGTGACGAACCCGCTGTTCTTGGCGAGGAACGCCGGGTCCGCCTGGCACTGGGGGCAGGTCGGCTTGGCGTCGTTGCGCAGCCCGGCCAGCTCGTCGAGGATGAACGGCGACCAGATCACCATTGCCGCCTTGCCCGCGAAGTAGGTGGCCCGGGTGGTGTCCACGTCCTGCGCGCCCTTCACCGAGCTGGTGCGGATCAGGTCACCGTAGAAGCGGAACGCCTCGACGCACTGGGGCGAATCCAGTGTCACCTTCCCCGAGTCGTCGGTGAGCTGGCAGCCGTTGGCCAACGCCAGGTGCTCGAAGGTCTGCTGGGTGAACACGTCGCTGGGGGCGGTCGCCGCGGTGATGCCGGCGACGCCGCCGGTGTTCAGCCGGGCCGCGGCGGTGGTGATCCGCTCGTACGTGTCGGGGGCGGGCAGGCCGGCCGCGGCGAACAGGTCCTTGCGGTAGACGAGCAGCTGCCCCCAGCCGTCGCTGGGCACGGACAGCTGTTTGCCGTCGTCGGAGGTGAGCTCCAGCGCTCGGGGGGAGAACGTCTGCTTGCCCAGCTTGTCGACGACCTCCGCGTTCGCCGAGGCGTGCAGCAGCTCGTTGCCGGCGAGCGTACGGATGCCGGCTAGGGAGACCGAACCGACCACGTCGGGCAGGTCGCCGGCGGCGGCGTTGGCGGCGATCAGTGAGGGGAACTGGTCCTCGTTGACGGTCACGAGATCGACCTGGATCCCGGTCTTGGCGGTGAAGTCGGCGATGATCGCCTTGGTGGCGGTGACCCGGTCGGCCACGTCCTCCAGGCTCCAGACGGTGATCTTCTTGCTGTTGCTGTCTGGCTCGTCGTCGCCGCAGGCAAGCAGGGTGGACGTGGTCAGTGCCAGGATCAGGGTGGTGGCGAGTATCCGCCTCGGAGGTGCAGACATCGATGGCACTCCTCTCGAAGGGTACAAGAAGGATCCAACACCTTCGATTAATCAATAGCAAGACATATCGCGATTTTTTGCTATCCTGGAGCCCAGTGCTACCGGGATGTGACACATGGGCAACTGGGTGGTCTCTCTCGCCGGGCCTCGACGCATCAGCCTCGAGCCC
The DNA here is from genome assembly GCF_040649935.1 of Micromonospora sp. NPDC048842. Taxonomy (NCBI): domain Bacteria; kingdom Bacillati; phylum Actinomycetota; class Actinomycetes; order Micromonosporales; family Micromonosporaceae; genus Micromonospora; species Micromonospora sp. NPDC048842. The sequence goes on from NZ_JBEZGK010000010.1 coordinate 243,142, forward strand.
TGCCCGCCGGATCCGCTCGGCCCCGGCCAGGTCCGAGTCCGCACCTGCTACTCGGGCATCTCCGCCGGCACCGAGCTGACCCTCTACCGGGGCAGCAATCCCCGGCTCAGCAAGGACTGGGACGACGCCGCCCGGATGTTCGTCCCTCGGCAGACGCCGGTGCCCTACCCGCTGATCGGCTTCGGCTACGAAGAGGTCGGCGAGGTCATCGAGGTCGCGCCGGGAGTCACCGACCGGCATCCGGGCCAGCTCGTCTGGGGCATCTGGGGGCACCGGGCCGAGGCCGTGCTCGCCGCTGACGCGGTCCGCGCGCTCCCTGCCGGGCTGGACCCGCTCGCTGCGGTCTTCGCCCGCCCCGGCGCCATCGCGCTGACCGCCGTGCTCGCCGGTGACCTGCACCTCGGCGACTGGGTCGGCGTCTTCGGCCAAGGGGTCATCGGGCTGCTCGCCACCCGGCTCGCGGTGCTCTCCGGGGCCCGGGTGGTGGCCGTCGACCCGGTTCCCGACCGGCTGGAGCACGCCGCCCGATACGGCGCCAGATCCACAGTGGATGTCACTGTCGCCTCCGCCGCCGCCGTGCTGCGCCAGGCCACCGACGGCCGGGGGGCCGACGTCTGCCTGGAGTTGTCCGGCGCGTACCCGGCGCTGCACGAGGCGATCCGCTCCACCGCCCACGCCGGGCGGGTCGTGGCCGCCGGCTTCTACCAGGGCCAGGCCGAGGCACTCGGCCTCGGCGAGGAGTTCCACCACAACCGCATCCAGTTGGTGGCCGCCCAGGTCTCCGGACCCACCCCCGCGCCGAGCATGGCCGGCCGGTGGACCGGAGACCGGGTCGCGCAGACCTTCATGGACCTGGTGGCCGACCGCAGCGTCGACCCGCTGCCGCTGGTCAGCCACATCGTCGACGCCAGCGCGGTCGCCGACGCCCTCGCGCTGCTCGACCGCGGCGCCGGTGACGTCCTCCAAGTCGTGCTGAGGTTCTCATGACCACCATCGCGCTGGCCTGTCAGGAACAACTCCTGCCGGGCACCAACCTGATCCAGAAGTACGCCCTCGCGGCAGCCCTCGGCTACCAGGGCATCGAACTACGCGGCCGCGGCGACCTGGCGTTCGCCCGCCGGCTGCCCGAGCTGCGCCGGGCCCGCGCCGCCGGGGTGGTGATGCCCACCGTCTGCGTCGAGATGGACCACTTCATCGGCGACTTCGACCCGGCCCGGTCCGCCGACGCCGTCCGCAACCTGCGCTCCCAGCTCTCGGTGATCGCCGAGCTGGGTGGCGTCGGGGTGATGACCCCGGCCGCCTGGGGGATGTTCTCCCGACGACTGCCGCCGTTCGAGCCGCCCCGGGCCCCCGACGGCGACCGGCAGGTGCTCCTCGACGCCCTCGGCGAGCTGGGCGAACACGCCCGGGCCGAGGGGGTCACCCTCTTCCTGGAACCCCTCAACCGGTACGAGGACCACATGGTCAACCGTCTCGACGAGGCGGTGGCGCTCTGCGCCGCGCTCGGACTTCCGTCGGTCCGGGTGGTCGCCGACACCTTCCACATGAACATCGAGGAGGACGACGTGCACCGCGCGCTGCGCGCCGCCGCGCCGTACCTCGGGCACGTCCAGGTCAGCGACTCCAACCGGTACCAGCCCGGCGCCGGGCACCTGGACTGGCCGGCGCTGGTGCGAACCCTGCTGGAGCTGGACTACCGGGGCTGGCTGGCGCTGGAGTGCCGGCTCCGTGGCGACCCGGTGCGGGCCCTGCAACAGGCCGCCACTGTGCTGCGACACGCGTTGCCCCGGCGGGCCGCCGCGTGACCCCCGACGCGAGGCTGACCAGCGTCGGCGCGCCGGCCGACGCCGAGCCGATTAACGTCGGCGAGCCCGCCGACGCCGGAGCGACGCGCGCCGACGCCGCCGGCACGGGTGGCCCGGCCGACGCGGCCGGGCTGCGCCGGCTCGCTGTCGACACGCTCGACGCCAACTGGGAGCACGACCACACAGTGCCCTCGCGCACGCTCTACCCGCATCAGTGGAGCTGGGACTCCGCGTTCATCGCGATCGGGTTGGCCCAGGTCCGTCCCGACCGCGCCTGGCGGGAGCTGGCCAGCCTGTTCCGGGCGCAGTGGGCCGACGGCCGCGTGCCGCACATCGTGTTCAACAGGGCGCTGCGGGTCGGCGCGTACTTCCCGGGGCCGGAGATGTGGCGGTCGGCCGACGTGCCGGGAGCACCGACTGTGGCCACCTCCGGCCTGGTCCAGCCGCCGGTGCACGCGCTCGCCGCGCTGCTGGCGTACCGGCGGGCGCCCGACCCCACCGCCCTGGCCGCGCTGCGCCGGCTCTATCCCGCGTTGGTCGCTCAACAGCGCTACCTGGCCGACCGGCGGGACGTGGCCGGGGACGGGCTGGTCTGCATCGTGCACCCGTGGGAGTCGGGATTGGACAACAGTCCGGCCTGGGACGAGCCGATGGCCGCGGTGCCGGCCGAGGCGGCAGTCATGCGGGCGTACCGTCGGCACGACACCACGCACGCCGACGCCGCGCACCGCCCCACAGACCTGGACTACGCGCGTTACCTGGCGATCGTCGCCGCCTACCGCGAGCACTGCTACTCCGACCGCGACCTGGCCGCCGCGCACCCGTTCCTGGTGGAGTGCCCACTGTTCAACGCGGCGTTCGGGGCCGCCGAACACGCCCTCGCCGAGATCGCCGCGCTCGTCGGCGACGATCCCGGGCCGCACCAGGCCCGCGCCGCCTGGGTCACCGAAGCCCTCCTGCGCCGGTTGTACGACCCGGAAACCGGCACGTTCCAGCCCCGTGACCTGCGCACCGACCGCCTGCTGAGCGCCCGTACCGTGCTCGGGCTGACGCCCCTGATCCTGCCCGGCCTGCCGACCCGGCAGGCCGACGCGCTGATCGTCGAGGCCCGGTCGGCGCGCTTCGGGCTGGCCCGTCGGATGGACCGGCCGCTGCCTACGTACGACCGCACCGCACCCGACTTCGAGCCGGTGCGTTACTGGCGTGGGCCGAGCTGGCTCAACATCGGCTGGATGGTCCGGCGTGGGTTGCTCGAGCACGGTCACCCGGAGCTGGCCGCCGGGCTGCGCCGCTCGATGATCGGTCTGGTCGCCGGCGCGGGCTGCCACGAGTACTTCCACCCGGACACCGGCGTCGGGCTGGGCTCACCGGCGTTCAGCTGGACCGCAGCGCTGCTGCTCGACCTGCTCGCCGACTGAGCGCGGTGCCGGGTGGTAGCGTCCCCGATCCCGGCGGCGGTAAGGAGCATCGTGCGCGAGATCGACAAGGTGGCCTGGATCCTCGTCGAGGACGGTCGGGTGCTGAGCACCCGGTCGGTGGGCAAGGACGTCTGGTACCTGCCGGGCGGAAAGCGTGAGCCGGGCGAAACCGACCTGGAGACCCTGCGTCGGGAGATCGACGAGGAGTTGAGCGTCGAGGTCGACGTGCCCGGCGCCGTGCACCTGGGCACCTTCACCGCTCAGGCGCACGGCCACACGACCGGCGTCACCGTGCGGATGACCTGCTACCGGGCCGACTATCGGGGAGAGCTGCGGCCGGCCAGCGAGATCGCCGAGATGGCCTGGCTCGGGTACGCGGACCGACACCGCACCTCGCCGGTCGACCAGATCATCTTCGACCACCTGAGGGCCGAGGGTCTGCTCACCTAGGGCCTGTTTCATAAGAACTGGCCGGCCTGCGGCGGGCCCGAACGACGACCGGCGGCGTTGCGGTTTCGTCCGGATACGACACCGGTATCCGGACGAAACCGCGCCTTGCCGGATCGCCGCCCGGACTCCGCCTCGGCTCGACCGCCCTTATGAAACAGGCCCTAGCAGCAGTTTGTCGCAGCCGGCCAGGGGTAACCGGCCGAGCGTGACCGACGGCGACGGGTTCCCGTACTTCATCGACGCGGTGTCCCAACGGTCCGGCCTGCCGGCCGAGGAGGCCGCCGTGCTCGCCCGCGCCGTGCTCCAGACGTTGGCCGAGCGGGTGACCGGCGACGCGCCCGGCGACCTCGTCGGGCACCTTCCGAACGAGGTCGACGGCTACCTGAGCGGCCCGGCCCCGGATGCGGGCGGGGCCTCCGGTCCTGCCTCGGATGCGGCCGGGACGGCCCTTCCGGCCCCGGATCCGGCCGGGGCCCTCACCCCGGATGTTGGCGCCGATGGGTTGACCAGCGGGGTGGGCCTGGAGGTCGGCGGTGCCGGCGCGACTCCGATGGAGGCCGGCCCGACGGAGTTCCTTCGTCGGGTGGAACAGCGTGCCGGGGTGGACCCGGCCGCTGCCCGGGCCGGCACGGGCGCCGTCTTCGCCACGTTGCGAACGGCGATGACGGTGCGGGAGTTCCGGGAGATGGTGGCGCGACTGCCGCGCGACGGCGGGTTCTGACCCGACCTCGTGTCGGGATTGTCGGTACTGGCCGGACTCGGCGTGGTACGAGTGCTCGGTGGATCCTGATGGTCGCCGCCGACCCGACGTCACCCGCCCACGGCGTGGGCGGGTGGTGGAACGAGTCAGGGCGGCCGCTGCCCGGGTTCGCGGTCGCGGTGGCCGGGCGGGGCGGTTGCGGCTGAGCCAGCTGGAAGTCGCACTGGTGATCTCGGTGCAGGCGGGCCTCGCCGCAGCTCTGGCCTGGGCGATCGGGCACGACGTGCTGGGCAACCCTGCGCCGATCTTCGCGCCCTCGGCGGCGGTGGGCACTATCGTCGCCGCGCTAGGTCAACGCGCCCACCGCACCGTCGAACTGCTGGTCGGGGTCGGCCTCGGTATCGCCACCACCGACTTCCTGCTGTCCTTTCTGGGCACCGGGTTCTGGCAGACCGGGTTCGTCGTCGGGTGCGCGATCTTCGCCACGCTCGTGCTGTTCGGGCGCAGCGGTGCCGCCGTCGGTCAGGCAGGCGGCACGGCGGTGCTGCTCGCCGCTCTCAGCCCCGCCCAACAGGACCTCGAGTGGCCCCGGATCGTCGAGGCGATGGTCGGTGGCGTCGTGGGTCTCGTGGTGGTTGCGGTTCTGGTGCCGCTGAACCCGATGCGGATCCTCGACCGTGACGCCGCGCCGATCTACCAGTGCCTCGCCAAGCAACTACGGGAGGTCTCCGCCGCGTTGCACACCGGGGAACAGCAGCGGGCGGTCCGCGCGTTGGACGCGCTGCGCGCCATGGGCCCCGACCTCGAACGCATGCACCAGGCGCTGAGCGGTGCCGAGGAGGTGGTGAGTCTTGCGCCCGCCCGGTGGCTGCGCCGCCAGGATGTGGAGCGGTTCGCGCGGGCCAGCCAGCACGTGGAACGCGTCATCGAACACGGCCGGGGAGTGGCCCGCCGATCGGCGATGGCGTTGCAGTACAACGAGCCGATTCCCCCCGACCTGCCGGCCAGCGTCGGGAGACTCGCCGACGCGGTCGAGCTGTTGCGCCGGGAACACCGGGCCGGCCGACCGACCGAGCGCACCCGGCAGGCCGCGCGCGACGCCGTCTACCAGGCCGGTCGCGCGCGGGCGCGGGGCGTCGACGAGTTCGGCGACGCGGTGGTGACTCAACTGCGCACCGCCGCCAGCGACCTCCTGCGGGCCACCGGATGCGATCCGACAACCGCGAACCAGGTGGTACGGGAGGCAGAGCAGCACGGCGAGGAGTCACTCCGGCCGGGTGGCGCACCCGAGTGAGCGCCGCCGGCGATCGAACGGGCCGAGCGTGTGTCAGCCCGGAGCACAGCGGTCACCTGGTCCTCCGCGAGGTGACTCACGCCTCGGACACCTCCTCGGGCTCGGCGACCCAGGCGGAGAAGACCGGCACCCCGTGCCACGGGCCGGTGACGCCGTCGGCCCCGGCGTCGGTGGCGACGGCCACCACCGCGTACGGGTGGCCGAAGCGCAGCTCGGCGGTGCGGGCCACGCCCTCCGGCGGCATGCTGGTGATCCCGGCCATGCCGGTCACCGCCGCCGCCTCGAAGCCGTACCTGTCGAACCGGGCCACCGCCGTCTGCCATGCCTCGAAGCGCTCCACCGGCAGCGCCAGCGCCGTCGCGAGCGTGTCCACCGCGGCGGCGAAGCCGAGCGCCGGGGCGGTCAGGTCATGGTCGTTCCGAGCGGACCAGCAGGGCAGGACGGCGGTGTGCCGCTCTTCGCGGCCGTCGCGCGCCCAGGTGTGCACCCGTTCCTCGGTCAGCGTCCACAGCGGAGTCTCGCCGAGCGGCAGGTCGAACAGCGCGCGGCTGCCCACCGGTGGCGCGCCGTCGGCCGCGTCGGCGCTCAGGTCGTACGCAGTGGCCAGCACCTCGGCCGGTGGCACCTGCGGCGCGGCGGCGACCGAGAGGACGACCAGCCCCGCACCGTCGGTCGTCTGGGCGGGTGCGGCGTGCACGATCACGTCACCGGCCCGCGCTGTGGACACGATGGCGCAGTGGTGGCCATGGCTCGGGCTGCGTAGTGCCCGCCGTAGTTGACCGGCCCACGGGCTGTTGGCGCCGAGCGCGCGTGCGTCGGCGACGTCGAACGGGTTCGCCCAGGACACCCGGGTGGCCAACGCGCTGGCCAGGATGAACACCACGTCCCAATCGACCTCCAGGGGGAACGTCTCGATCAGGCCGAGGCTGTGCTCGCGCGCCCAGGCGTCCAACCCGGCCTGATCGGGCAGTGCGCCGACCTCGGTCGTGCTGGGCAGCGCGGCCCGCCACGCCGCCGGCCCGCCGTCGCCCTGCCCCGTTCGGTGCCAGAGCGCGGTGGCGGACCCGACCAGCGGGTGCGGCGCCTCCAACAGTGTTCTGGCCACCTCGGCCGCGCTCGGCAGGTCGGTGCCCAGCGCCTGCGCCAGCTTCGCGGCGGCTCTGTCCGCTACGGCCGGATCGCTGTCGGCCGTGGTGGCAGTGACAGCGAGCAGCAGCCAGGCACCGAGCGGGGAGGCGACGTGGTGTCCGTCGCCGGCCGTGGTGTGCAGCCGCGCGGCGTACGCGGAGAGCGGCCCGTGCAGATCGGTCCTCATGTCCCCACTCTGCCCGCCGGCCCGGCTCATGACCACAGCTCGAACGGCTCGTCGATCTTCGTGCCGGCGAGGAACGGGGTGATCAGCCGGGGGAGCTGCCCGGGATAGAACCGTTCCCGACTGGCGACCACCGCCGGCAACGGCCACCAGCGGAAGCCGAAGTAGTCCTCCCGCTCGTAGTCGAGCCGGTGCGCCTCGTCCACGTCCGGGCCGGGGCCGGCCAGCCGTACGGCGACGACAACCTCGTCCTGGACGTGCCGCAACTGGCGGTGCAGGAAGCTCGCCCGCCGCCGCCAGTTCGGCGCACCAACCTCGTCGGCGGTGATCACGATGCCGGTCTCCTCCCGCAGCTCCCGCACCGCCGTGTCGCGATAGGTCTCACCGGGATCCATGCCACCGCCCGGCAGCTCCCACCAGGTGCCCAGCCGGGCGTGGTCCGGGTCGCGGGTGTGAAACAGCAACACCCGGTCGGCACCGTCGGTGACCACCACCCGCACCGCGCGTCGCTCCAGGATCGGCAGGTCACGGGGCAGCTCGTTCATGGAGCCAGTCTGTCGTACCGCCCTCTTCGGCGGCGGGTAGGCTGCCCGCCGTGGCTGGTCTGTTGAGGAATGTCGCGGCGCGTATCTCCCGGGTCGGTGCGGTGATCCCGTCGCCCCGGCGTACCGGGCCGGCGCCCGCGCAGGTGGCCCGCCGCCGTCAGGTGAGCGCCCTGCAGCGTCGGGAGCTGACCTACGCTCCGGAACGGGACGGTCAGGCCGACCCGGGCGAGATCGTCTGGACGTGGGTGCCGTACGAGGACGACCCCCGCCAGGGCAAGGACCGGCCGGTGCTGGTCGTCGGGCGGCACAGCCGGACCCTGTTCGGGCTGATGCTGTCCAGCCAGAGCGAGCGGGACGGTCAGCGGCACTGGTTCGCGCTCGGGCCGGGTGAGTGGGACCGCGACAACCGGCCGAGCTGGGTCCGGCTGGACCGGGTGCTCACCATGCGCGAGGACAGCATCCGCCGGGAGGGCGCCGTGTTGGACCGGCCCCGCTTCGACCGCGTCGGGCAGGCGTTGCGCGCCGGCTACGGCTGGCGCTGACCGCGCGGCGAGCAACCCCGGCAGTGGGGGTAGCCCCACAGTGAGGCACCTGGCGGCGAGATCTATTCGCGGCTCGGCCCGACCGCGGCACCCTTCGTGTCCGGCGGCGGGTACGGCTGGTCGGCGAGGAGTCGGGCCAGGTGTGCGGTGTTGAGCGCCAGGGCCTTCGTGGTGCGGCCGGTGGTGTCGGGCTTGGGGCCGGCGTCGCGGTAGTCCACGGTCTGCAGTGCCTCCCCGACCCAGTAGGTCGCGGCGGCCGCGGCGATGGTAAACCCGACCTCGTTGAGCGCCTGCTGCACCTCGCCGATGGTGTGGTGGGCGCCGTCCTCGTTGCCGACAACGGCGACGCCGGCCACCTTGCCGTAGGTGAGGAGCCGGCCCTCGGCGTCGGTCTCGGAGAGTTCGGCGTCGAGGCGTTCGAGGACCATCTTGCAGACGCTGGAGGGCTGGCCGAGCCAGATCGGCGTGGCGATGATCAGCACCTGGGCTGCCATCAGCTTGGCGCGGATCGCCGGCCAACCGTCGCCGTCGCCCTCGTCCGTGGACACCCCGAAACGCACGTCGTGATCGACGACCCGGATCATCTCGCCCTCCACGCCCTGCACTGCCAACTCGGCGAGCACTTCCCGACCGAGCTGATCGGCGCTCGACGGCGCAGGCGACGGCTTGAGGGTGCAGTTGAGTACGAGGGCGCTGATGGTCGCCACGTCGAGTTCCTCTCGGCGGTCATGATTCGGGTACTGACTTGCCATACCCGGATAGGACGTCTCGGAACGCCCCGGCGGCCGGCAAAACCGCTGGGTCGGTGGCCGGAGCGCTGGCATGGTGTTCCGCATGGTGCAGGACGTCGCACGGCAGGTGGCCGAACAGGTACGGGCGGGCTTCGGCCTGCGCCTGTCCACGCTGGAGTCCGTCACCTCCGGGGCGGACCAGCACGCCCGACTGTGGCTCGCTCGGGACGCCGACGGCTCTCGGTACGCGGTCAAGCTAAGCGGTGGCGGCACCTCGGCCGGCCTGGTCGTGACGGCGTACCTGGCCGAACAGGGGGTGCCGGGCATCGCCGCGCCGCTGCGGGCCGACGACGGACGGCTGTCGATCGACAACGACGGCCGCCGCCTCTCGGTGGTCCCATGGGTCTCCGACCGGCGAGCGCTCGACGGCCCGATGACCGGCGCGCACTGGCGCTTGTACGGCGAGGTGCTGGCCGCCGTGCACGAGGTGCCGGTGACCGTCGAGCTGAGCCGGCTGCTACCGGCGGGCGGCGCCGCGTACCCCTCGATCGTGACCGCAACCCGCGCGATGGCCGCGCGGCTGCGCGACCCGGACCCGGTCGACCTCGCGGACCCGCTGGTGATGGAGCTGGCGGGGGTGTGGTCCGCGGCGGCCGACCGGCTGGGGGTGCTGATCCGCGAGGTCGAGCACCGTGCCGTCGACAAGCGTGACCGGCCCGGCGCGAACGTCGTTTGCCACGGCGACCCGCACCTGGGCAACCTGCTGCTCGGCGCGGACGGGCGGGTCTGGCTGATCGACTGGGATGACGCGGTGCTCGCCCCGCCCGAGTGCGACCTCATGTTCGTCCTTGGTGGGGTGCTCGCCTTCGCGCCGATCACTGCCGAGCAGCAGCAGGCAGTGCTCGCCGGCTACGGCAGGACCGACGTCGACCCGGTGCGCCTGGCCTGGTTCCTCGCGGTCCGCGCGCTGGACGACCTCAGCGACTGGACCCGCCAGGCGTTGGACCTCGACGCCGAGGCGGCCGACCGGGATCGGGCGGCGCGGATCGTGCGAGGGCTGGTGTCACCGGTGGGTCTGGTCACTCTCGCCGATGCGGCACTGCGCGGTCTCGACCGGCGGCGCGTCGCGGGCCCGGCGTCCGTTCAGGGCGGCCACCACGCGGAATAGGGCTGAACGGTCAGCGCTCGCCGAGGAACGCGCTGTCGACCAGTTGGCGGGGCGATCGGGTGCCGCCGAGGCTCTTCGCCTGGTACATGGCCGCGTCGGCGCGGCTGAGAGCGTCGGTGAGCTGGGCGGGGCCGGTGACCGGGGCGAGCCCGACGGACGCGGTGACCCGGACGCTGCACCCGCTCAGCCGGATCGGCGCGGCGACGGTTTCGCTGAGCCGACGGGTGGAGTGCTCGATCCAGCGCCGGTCGACGGTGGGGCTGGAGAGAAGCCCGGCGAACTCGTCGCCGCCGAGGCGCGCCACGAGGTTGTCCCCGGCGAAGCCGGCGAGCCGTTCGGCCACACTGATCAGCACCTGGTCGCCGGCGGCGTGCCCGTACCGGTCGTTGATCTGCTTGAAGTCGTCCAGATCGAGCACCACGGCGATCAGCGGCTGGCCGGCGGCGTCGGTGAGCAGGGCGGCCGCCAGGCGGTAGAAGGCGCGTCGATTGGGCAGCCCGGTGAGTGGGTCGTGGCTGGCGGCGTGCCGTTCGGCGGCCAGCTCTGCCTGGAGGTGACCGATCTCGGCCTCGGCGCGCACCGCCCGTCGGCGTAGTTGCCAGGAGGAGAGCAGCGCGCCCGCCGCGCAGACGCCGGAGGCGACACTCATCGGATCCGGCACGAACCCTCCCATCGCCGCGACCGCCTCCAGTCTTCGGTTGACGCGGCGCGCCGCGTCGGGCCCAGTTTTGCCTGATCGTTGCCCGTGTGGGGGTAACACAAAGTGAACGGATGGGCACCGATCATGTGCGTTATCATGCTCGCCGTCGGATGCAGATGCAATAGCAGATGCACGTGCAGAACCGTCCAATGTCGATACCGCACCCCCTCGCCGTCACCGCTCCTCCCACGGCCACCGGCGGGCTCGTAACAGAAAGACGCCCCCATGCAGCAGCCACCCAATGGCGTACCGATCCACCAGTTGCCTCCGCTGAGCTGGCAGAAGAGTCGCCGCAGCAACCCCAGCGGCAACTGCGTCGAACTGGCCGAACTGCCCGAGGGAGCGGGCATCGCGGTCCGCAACTCACGACACCCGGAAGGGCCGGCACTGATCTACACAGTGGATGAGATCGCCGCCTTCGTTCTCGGTGCGCGGGACGGAGATTTCGACCACCTGATCAACTGACCGTCCGAGGGTGGGTCGTCCCGGCGACGGGACCGATTTGCCGGCGCGGAGGAGTTCACCTCACTGTCGGTCCATGGCATGCTTACACGTCGGCCGGGCCGGGGCGCCCGGCCGTCGTGGGTCGGTGTCCGGAGGTCCGCACGTGACGATGGTTCCCGCCGAGGGTGGTCCGACAACCGGGCCGACCGTGCTGCGCATGCTGCTCGGCGCCCAACTGCGCCGTCTCCGGGAGTCCAGCGGGGTGACCCGGGAGGGCGCCGGCTGGGAGATCCGCTCCTCCGAATCCAAGATCAGTCGAATGGAGCTCGGTCGGGTCGGCTTCAAGGAGCGCGACGTAGCCGACCTGTTGACCCTCTACGGCGTCACCGAGGACCACGAGCGTGACGCGCTGCTCAAGCTCGCGCGGGACGCGAACAGCCCTGGCTGGTGGCACCGTTACGGCGACGTGCTGCCCTCCTGGTTCCAGTCGTACCTGGGCCTGGAAGCGGCCGCCGCGCTGATCCGCAGCTATGAGGTGCAGTTCGTGCCGGGCCTCCTACAGACCCGGGAGTACGCCCGGGCGGTCGTGCTGCTCGGGCACGGCGCGGCCGGCCCGGGTGAGATCGACAGACGTGTCGCGCTGCGGATGCAGCGTCAACAGTTGCTCCAGCGGCAGAACCCGCCGCAGCTCTGGGCCGTGGTGGACGAGGCGGCCCTGCGCCGGCCCATCGGTGGCGCCGAGGTAATGCGCGGTCAGCTCACCGCGCTCATCGAGGCGACCAAGTCGCCCCACATCCGGTTGCAGGTCATCCCGTTCGCCGCCGGTGGCCACGCCGCCGCCGGGGGCGCCTTCACCATCCTGCGCTTCGGCGACCAGGAGCTTCCGGACATCGTCTACATCGAACAGCTCACCAGCGCCATCTACCTGGACAAGCGCGACGATCTGGATTACTACGCGGTGGCCATGGAGCGGCTCTGCGTCGAGGCCGAGCCGCCGGAGCGTACGGCGGAGATCCTCGGGCGACTGCTGGACGACACCTACCCAGCCTGACCCTCGACCGATCAGGCGCCCGCAGGCGGGACTCTCGGCCCACGTATTGACCGACGCCGACCGGCCGGGCTAGTCTCTGTATCGATACAGACTGGATCGATACAGAGGGGTGCCGGTGAAGCCAACACTGCAAGCCGTGGCCGACGCCGTCGGCGTCTCGCGCAGCACCGTGTCCAACGCCTACAGCCGCCCCGACCAGCTCTCCGCCGCCCTGCGCGAGCGGATCCTGGACGCCGCCCGGCAACTCGGGTACCCCGGCCCCAACCCCACCGCGCGCTCCCTGCGCCGAGGTTTCGTCGGGTCGATAGGGGTGCTGTTCACCTCGCAACTGTCGTACGCCTTCACCGACCCGTTCGCGGTCCGCTTCCTCGCCGGTGTCGGCGCGGCGGCCGAACGGCACGGCATCAGCATGCTGCTGGTGCCGCTGCCCCCGGGGGCGACCGACGCCCGACAGGCGGTGGAGAACGCCGCCGTCGACGGGTTCTGCGTCTACTGCGTCGCCGACGAGGAATGGGCGTTGGATGTGATCCGACAACGCGGGCTGCCGTTCGTCAGCACGGCCGCCCGCGACGACGCCAGCGCCGACGAACGGTTCGTCGGCATCGACGAGCGGACCGCCGCACGCAGCGCCGCCGCGCACGTCGCAGGGCTCGGGCACCGTCGGGTGGCGCTGCTCGCCGACTCCGTGCTGCCCGACGCGCCGGCCGGCCCGCTCACAGTTGCCGGGGTCGACCAGGTGCCGCATCCGACCACCCGAGGTCGGCTCAGCGGGTTCGCCGACGCCTTCGCCGAGGTCGGCGTCGGCTGGGCCGAGCTGACTGTGGTCAACGTCCCGGGCAACAGCCGCCCGGCGGCAGCCGCAGCCGTCGCCGGGCTGTTCGACCAACCCGCGCCGCCGACCGCCGTGCTGGCCGGCTCCGACGTCCTCGCGCTCGGTGTGCTGGACGCCTTGGCCGCACGGCCGGCCCATGATCGTCCAACTGTCTCGGTGACCGGCTTCGACGACGTCCCCGAGGCCGCCGCGGCCGGTCTCACCACCGTCCGGCAACCGGCCGAGGAGAAGGGCCGAATCGCCGCCGAACTACTGCTCGACCCGCCCGCGGACGTCGCGGCCGGTCACGTACTGCTGCCCACCGCACTCATTGTCCGGGGCTCCACCGGACCTGTCCCGAGGGGTTGACCATGGAACCTCCCACCGGATACATCACCGCGCTCGACGCCATGAACCGGCACGTCAACTCGGCCCGACCGGATGCTCCGGTCCAGGTCGAACACCCCCGCCGGGCCCTGCTCGCCCCGACCCGGCAGGCCACCGCCCTCGCCCTGCGCCGGCTCGCCGACCGCATCCAGCCACGACCGTTGCCCGCCAGCCCGCGCTGCTCCTGAACCGCACCAATCCCATTCCGGTACGCACGGGACGAACAGTGTGGGTCCGGGCACGCAGAGTGGTCGAGGGCGGTGTTGCCAGGCAGACTGGTGAAGCCATGTCGCCGCTCACGCCCACTCTCCGCCTCCACGACCGCTACGTACTGCACGAGCGGATCGGTCTCGGTGGCATGTCCGAGGTGTGGCGAGGCGACGACGAGGTGCTCGGCCGGCCAGTTGCGATCAAGGTGCTCGCCGGGCAGTTCGCCACCGACCCACAACTGCGGGCCACCATCCAACGCGAGGCCCGCGCGGCCGCGCGGCTGACCCACCCACACGTGACCCAGGTGTACGACTACGCCGAGGCGACCCTGGCCGGCGGCGTCGTGGTCCCGTACCTGGTGATGGAACTCGTCGACGGTCACAACCTGGCCGACCGGCTGCGGACCGGGCCGCTTCCCTGGCCGGAGGCGGTCCGAGTGGCCGGGCAGATCGCTGCCGCGCTGGCCGCCGCGCACCGCATCGGCGTCGTGCACCGCGACGTCAAACCCGGCAACGTCATGCTCACCGACACCGGCGCCAAGGTGCTCGACTTCGGCATCGCCGCGCTCGGCGGCCTCGACAGCCAGTCCGGCGAACCGCTGATGGGCACCCCCGCCTACTTCGCCCCGGAACGGCTGACCGCCGGCCCGCCCGACCCGGCGAGCGACGTGTACGCCCTCGGCGCACTGCTCTACCGCACCCTCACCGGGCGGGCGCCACTGCCCGTGCAGAGCTGGGAGGACGCGCTGGAAGTGCACCGGCTGGGCACCCCGGTGCCGCCGCTGCGGGTGCCCGGCCTACCCGCCGACATCGCCGAGCTGACAGTCGCCAGCCTGGCCGCCAACCCGGCCGACCGGCCGAGCGCCGCGCACCTGGCCCGCCGCTTCGGCGCCGGTCAGCCGGTCGAGCCACCCACCGAGCTGCTGCGCATCCGGCCGGCCGCCCACCCGCCCACCCTGATCGACCGGTCGATGGTGGCCCGTCCCGTCCCGGCACCCGCCGCACCGGCCCGACGCCGGTCGCGTCGGCCCCTCGCCGTGCTCGTCGCGGCCGTGCTCGCGGTACTGATCGGCGTCGGCGTCCTGTTCGTGGAGAATCCGCTCGGCAACCCGGGCACACCCGACCCGGCCGAGATCGCGGCCGCGCCGTCGACCTCCGCCCCGGCCCCGGCGCCCACGACACATTCGCCGACGCCGGCCGCACCGTCGCCAACACGCCCCACCGCCAGCACCGCGCCCCCGACCGTCGGGCAGCAGCTACCGGTCAGCTTCCGGGAGGTGAGCAGCGAGTTCGCCGCCGTCCTCGCCACCGCTGTCGCCCGCGGCGACGTCGACCGGAAGACCGCCGAAGATCTGCGCGACGACCTCGCCGACCTCAACCGCCGCACCAGGGACCGCGCCGAGCGCGTCGCCGACCTACGGGACCGCATCGCCGAGCTGGTGCGGCGGGACCGTCTACCAGCGCAGACGGGCGCGAAACTGGACGCTCTGCTCGCCCGGACCGGCAGCTTCTCCACCAGCCGTACGGACGACTGATACCCACGTCGATACCGCTGGCATGATGTCCCGATGCGGACACGTCTGATCTTCGTGCGACACGGCGAGTCGGTCCACCAGCTCGAAGGAATCATCGGTGGGCCACGTGGCTGTCGCGGCCTCACCGCCCTCGGCCACGAGCAGGCACACGACCTGGCCAACCGGCTCACCGGCGAGGTTGCCGTCGACGGTCCGGTGGCGGTCTACTCGTCCGTGCTGCGCAGGGCCGTCGAGACCGCGCAACCGATCGGCGCGGCGTTCGGCGTCCGGCCCGTGGCCGACTGTGGTCTCTGCACCTGGCACACACCCCCGTACGCCGACGGCCTGCCGACCGCCCTCTTCCGTACCGACCACGCGGTGGCGGGTGGCGGCGTGTTCCGACCGTTCGAGGAGGGCAACGAGAGCTGGGCCGAACTGGTGGTCCGCGTCAGCCGCGCGATCATGGAGATCGCCCACCGGCACCGGGGCTCCACAGTGGTCCTGGTCGGCCACAGCGAGACCGTCGAGGGCGCCTTCCACGCGCTCGGCGCGCAGCCGGTCTTCCGGGCGTTCGACCTGGACGTGCCCCCGGCCTCGATCACCGAATGGACCACCGACCACGACCCCGGCGGTTGGCCGCCGGCCCGCTGGACGCTGCGCCGCTTCGCCGACACCGGGGGGTGGGCCAGAGGTTGACCGGGCCACACCGCGCGCGACCAGCTTCGGCCTGCGGCGCGGCTAGTCGGCGGCCAGGATCTGTTCGCGCAGGATCTCCGCGTGCCCGCAGTGCTGGGCAAGCTCGCGCAGCACGTGCAGGTAGACCCAGCGCAGCGGCAGCGGGCCGCGCCGGTTGCCGCGCAGCACGTCGTCCAGGCCCAGCGACGCCGTCGCGCGGTGGGAGGCCTCGCACGCCTCGCGGTGCGCTCGCTGGATCGAGGCGATCGTGTCGCCGTCGTCGAGGATGAACGACTCGTCCGGCGTGGCCGGGATGCCGATCTCGGCCCGGGGCCGACACGTGACGGCCTCGTCGAACCAGACCTTCTCCACGAACGCGGCGTGCTTCACCAGACCCAGCAGCGTCGTCCGGGACGGCACCAACGACCGGCGCGCCTGCTCCTCGGTCAGCCCGTCCAGGTAGCCGTTTAGCGCTCTGCGGTGCTCGTCGATGAACGCCTCGAACTGTGTCTGGGCTGACTGGCCGACGACATCATCGGCGAAGGTCGGAGGGAAGGAGGTCATTCCCGAAGCATTCCAAGGTCATCGCCGGCGCGCAAACACCATTACTCAGCCGAAGGAGAGAAGAGCACCGCGCTCGTCGAAGCGGGCGGTGCCCGCCCACGCGATCTCCCAGCGGTTGCCCTCCGGGTCGGCGATGTAGCCGGAGCGCCCACCCCAGGACCGGTCTGTCGGCTCCGCCACCACCGTCGCCCCCGCCGCGACGGCGGCTTCGAACGCAGTGTCGACCTCGTCGCGGCTGTCGA
This sequence comes from Micromonospora sp. NPDC048842, assembly GCF_040649935.1. NCBI lineage: Bacteria > Bacillati > Actinomycetota > Actinomycetes > Micromonosporales > Micromonosporaceae > Micromonospora > Micromonospora sp. NPDC048842. Next base: position 259,704 of record NZ_JBEZGK010000010.1, read on the forward strand.
CGTTGCAGGCCAGGGTGACCCCCGACCAGCCACCGGCCGGCGCGGGCACGCCCGGCGCCGCCTCGGCGGCCAACTCCGGCAGCGGGTAGAGCGCTAACAGCACACCACCGAGCAGGAAGGCTGACCAGCCGTCGTCACTGGCCGGCAGCTCGGGCCACCTCAACGACCGGTAGAACGACCGCAGCGCGGCGACGTCGCGTGCTCCCAGCGTGACCACTGACAGTCGGGAGGGGACGGTGCTCATGGGCCCGATCCTGCCCGGAACGTACGACAGGTGCCAGGCGTCGCAGTTCAGTCGGCGCGGCCGGAGAAGTGGTCGGCAAGCACCGGTGCCAGCACGTCAACCGAAACACCGTGCCACTCGCCGGGCAGCGTCCGGTGCCGCCCCGCTGGCAGCGCCTCGGCCACCTCCCGTGCCCAGCCGTGCAGCCGTGCATCGCTCTGCGCGCTTTCGAGCACCAACGTCGGGATCGTGAGTGCGGTCAGAGCCTCGGCAGGTAGGGCCGTGAGCAGGGTAAGGTCGTACACCAGGGTGTGCGCCAAGGCCTCCATGGCCGGCCAGCCCGGCCCGTCGCGCATCCGGTCGACGAACTCCGCGGGCACACCGATGCTGCGCTGGAAATGCAGCATCGCATCGCCCGGACGGCCGGCGGCGACCAGCTCGGTGATGTCAGCGGCCAGGCCCGGATCGTCCGTCGGCTGCTCGCCCTGCGCGAACGGCGGCTCCAGCAGGGCCAGCCGGGTGACCGACAGGCCGCCGGTCGCGGCGAGGAGCGCCAGCACCGCCCCCGAGGAGAAACCGTAGAGGGCTGCCGAACCGCCGGACGCGCCCTCGATCAGGGCCCGTAGATCCTCGACCTCCCGCTGTGGCGCGTACGGGGACGTGTCGGAACTCTGCCCCCGGCCCCGCCGGTCATAGGTCAGCGCTGTGAACTCCTCGGCCAGCTGGGCCGCCAGCGACCTCATCGGGCCCATCTCGCGGAACCCGCCCGCTGCATCCACCAGGATCACCGCAGGACCGGCGCCGCTGCGCTCGTAGGCGATGATGGTGCCGTCCGCCGAGCGGACCGTGCCGGTCGTCGCGGCCTCGACCATGCGCTCCTCCTCGTCTCGGTGACACTGCCCCACGCTAGGGGATGGGTCCGACGTCGACTGCCCGGTCAGCCGATGCTGACGCTGAGCGACTCGCCCGGGTCGGTGCCCGCGCGGGCGTACACCTCGCCGTCCGGCGTCCAGACGCCCGACCGGCCCGCCGCCTCGGTGTAGCCACCGCCGGTCGACCCGGCGAAGCTCGCCACCGCCACCCAGACCCGGTGCGCGGTGGTGATCCGGTGCGCCCGTTGGTCTATCACTGCGGCGTCGCGGGCCGACTCCAGGACGCCCGCCGCGTACACGTCGATCCCGAGCGCGGCAGTCCGCTCCGCGTGCGTGGCCACGCCGGTGTCCTTGCAGATCGCCAGCCCCACCCGCCAACCGTCCACATCGAGCACGACCGGCGCGTCGCCGGGCCGGAACCGGCGGGCCTCCGGGTCCCCCAGCCACATCTTCCGGTACGCCACCGCCGCACCGCCGCCGGTCACCGCCAGCATCGCGATGTGGTCACCGGCGACCGGCGCACCGACCAGGGCCAGCGCACCCGCCTCGGCGCACGCCCTGACCAGCGGCGCCAACAGCGGGTCGTCGACGGACACGACCGGCGCGTCCAACTCGTACCCGGTCAGCGACAGCTCCGGAAAGACCACCAACCGGGCGCGCGCCGCGCGGACCGCGGCGGCGTGCGCCCGCGCGTTTGCCGCGACATCCAGGGGTACGCACGGCGGCTGGACCACAGCGAGCCGCAGCGGGGTGCGGCTTTCCACACCCCCACCGGTGTGGTCGACCCTCGCGGTCGGGCGGTCGGCCCCATGGTCGGCTCTCAGGATGACTTCGTAACGTGGGCGCATGATTCGAACGTCCCACGCCGTGTTCGCCACCGGAACCCCCGCCGCCGCAGCGGAGCCACCACAGGACGGGATCGTCGGCTACGTCACTGACCTGGTGGAACGGCTCGGCGGGCCGGGTGCCGGCCTGGCAGTGGCGTTGGAGAACCTCTTCCCGCCGATCCCCAGTGAGGTGATCCTGCCGCTGGCCGGGTTCGTCGCCGCCCAGGGACGGATGAGTCTGGTCGGTGCGATTTTCTGGACCACGTTGGGTTCGGTGGTGGGCGCGCTCGCGCTCTACCTGATCGGCGCGGCCCTGGGGCGCGACCGGATGCGCGCCATCGTCTCCCGGCTTCCACTGGTCAAGCTCAGCGACGTGGACCGGACCGAGGCGTGGTTCCTGCGGCACGGTGTGAAGGCGGTCTTCTTCGGCCGGATGATCCCGATCTTCCGAAGCCTGATCTCCATCCCGGCGGGCGTGGAGCGGATGCCGGTGACCACGTTCCTGCTCTACACCACGCTGGGCAGCCTGATCTGGAACACCACATTCGTGCTCGCCGGCTACCTGCTGGGCGACAACTGGCACCTCGTCGAGGGCTACGTCGGCACGCTCCAGAAAGTGGTGATCGTGGTCTGCGTGGCGGGGGCCGCCTGGTTCGTCGGGTCCCGTGTGCTGAAAGCCCGCCGCGCCGCCCGCAACCCCGAGCCGACCGAGCCCGAGCAGAGCGAACTGAACGGGATGCCCGACCCGGGCGGTCGGGGCACCCTCTACCGAAGCGGATCGTGGGCCTCGGACGAGCGCTAGCCCCCTCTTCTTCTCCTCCACCCCACGCGCCACCCTTGGGTCGCGTGCGGGCGGGGCATATGACGCAGAGCAGGAGAACAGGCGTGGTGCGCAAGGCGGGCGAGGTGGTGGGGGAGCGGCGTACCGGCAGGTGGTGGCTTCGGCTCCGGCTACCCCTAGGCGTCGCCGTCGGCATCGCGACGGCCGCCGTCGAGCTCGCCTTCCTCGCCGTCGCCGCCGCCGCATCCAGCGTGCGCGCTGTCGCGCCTGCTGCCGGCCGTCGTATTGCCAGCCTGACCGACCGGTACGGGGGGCTGCTGGTGCGGATGGAACATCGCCGCCTCGCCGGGCTGCTCGCCGCGGAGGATCTGCCCGCGCCGAACACCGTGGCGACCCGGCGGCAGCTCGGCTACCTGGCCGCCCGACTGCTACCCGGCACGCTCGGCCTGCTGGCGTACGCCGTGCTCGGCGTGGGCGTGGTGCTGGCCGGGATCGTGCTGCGCTCGGCGGTGCGCGGGGAGCTGACCCTTCTCGACGCCCTGACCCAGACCACCGTCGGGGCGGTGCTGTTACTGCTCAACGTTCAGGCCGTTGCCAGCATCGCCGCGCTGGACATCCGACTGGCGCGACGACTGCTCGGGCCAGGAAGTCGGGCCGAGCTGACACGGCGAGTCCACGAGCTGACCACCAGTCGGGCCGGGGTCATCGCCGCCGTCGACGCCGAACGGCAGCGCATCGAACGCGACCTGCACGACGGCCTCCAACAGCGGCTCGTCGCCCTCGGCATGCTGCTCGGCCGGGCCCGGCGCGCCCGCGACGCCGACCGCACCCACGCACTGCTCGCCCAGGCGCACGAGGACGTGCAACGGGCCATCGAAGAGTTGCGCGAGGTGGCGTGGCGCGTCTACCCGTCAGCACTGGACGACAGCGATCTGGGCGAGGTCCTGGCCATCGTCGCCCGCGGATCAGAGGTGCCGGTGCGGATCCGCTGCGAGCTGCCCGTCCGTCCCGAGCGGCACGTCGAGACGGTGCTGTACTTCGTGGCCTGCGAGGCGCTCACCAACGCCGCGAAACACGCCGCCGCTACCCTGGTCACTGTCGAAATCGGAGTACGGGATGGGTGGATCCGGATGCGCGTACACGACGACGGCGTCGGCGGGGCGGAACCGACCGGACGAGGGTTGTCCGGGCTGGCGCGACGGGTCGCCGCGCTGGACGGCTGGCTGCTAGTGACCAGCCCGGCCGGCGGTCCGACGACAGTGCTGGCGCAACTGCCGTGCGCCTAGTCCTCGCCGAAGACTCGACGCTGCTCCGGGAGGGCCTGACGCGGCTACTCGCCGACGAGGAGCACGAGGTGCTCGCGGCGGTCGCGACCGCCGATGAGCTTGTCGAGGCTGTCGGACGAACCCGTCCCGACGTGGTCGTCACCGACGTCCGGATGCCACCCAACCACACCGATGATGGGCTACGGGCCGCCCTGGAGATCCGTCGTCGGTGGCCCGACACCGGCGTCCTCGTGCTCTCCCAGTACGTGGAGCGGCGTTACGCCGGGCGACTGCTCGCGGACCGTCCCGAGGGGGTCGGCTACCTGCTGAAGGACCGGGTCGCCCAGGTGGATGACTTCCTCGACGCACTCGACCGGGTCGCCGCCGGAGGCACCGCCCTCGACCCGGAGGTGGTCCGTCAGGTGGTGGCCGGCTCGGAACGGCCCGACCCGTTCGGTCGGCTCACGCCACGGGAACGGGACGTGTTGCACGAGATGGCCCAGGGGCACACGAATCTCGCCATCGCCCAGCGGCTGCACGTGTCGCAGAGCGCTGTCGAGAAGCATGTCAACGCCATCTTCGACAAACTCGACCTCGTACACACAACGGGCTTCAGCCGGCGAATCCTCGCAATTCTGCGCTACCTGGGCTCGTAGGCCGGGCATCCTCGTAGGCCGGGCACCCTCGTAGGCCGGGCGTGGCGGCCGGTCCAGCCCGCGGAATCAGGGGCCGTGCAGGTGCGGGCCGGGCAAGCCATGCCGGGTCTGGGGCCGTGCAGGCGCGGACCAGGCAAGCCATGCGGGATCGGACGCCGGGCACGCGGGGGCCGGGCCCGGCATGATCGACTCGGGTTCCTTGATGTCGGGGTGTCCCGGCGTCCGGGATGCCCCGCCTTCCGTGAACCCGAGTGGATCAAGCGGGTGAGGGGCGATTGGACGCCAGGGGTTCCGGTGGGTGTGGGTGGTTTGGTCGTTGGTGGGGGTTTGTGGGGTGTGGTCGGGTGCACTCGTGG